>CAZTQI010000019.1:6969-9868 GCA_964615805.1 uncultured Candidatus Saccharibacteria bacterium
GCTGGGTTTCAAGAATAAAAATATCACCGGTGGGATTTGGAAAAGCTTTATATAGAGCTTCGAGTGAATCTGCTGTGTGTGCATAGTCCACCACCACATCAAAATCTTGCCCAATTTTTACATGTTGGATTCTTCCTTTTAATTCTTTTAGTTTTGAAAAAGCAGAAGCAATTGTTTCTCTTTCAATTCCGAAAACATCAGCATATGTAGCGGCACCGAGCATATTGTAAATATTGAAAAGCCCTTTTATCTCCGAAGACATTTTTGTTCCTTTGTATGTAAAGTACACACCATTTTCGTCTGTCATATATGGCTCTGCATCCACAAGGCCATATGTATATCTTTCATTTACATCTCTTTCCAAAAATAAATAAGCTTCTTTATCGTCTGTGTTTGCTATAACAACTCTTCTTGGTTTCGATGATCTTTCGAGTTCTTTGGCAATAGAAACTTTTGCTTTAACATAATTTTCAAATGAGCCATGTGATTCGATATGCTCAGGTGCAATATTTGTAAAAATTAAAGCATCTAAATCTATGAATTTATTTCTAAATTGTTTTGCCCCCTCGGAAGTAACTTCTATTACAGCGTGTGTACATCCAGCATCCACAGCGTCTCGCAAAAACTTTTGCATAAAAAATCTTCCTGGCATCGACATTTTATACATATTTGGTTTTGTTTCGTTTCCAATTTTAAAACGAATTGTATTTGAAAGTGCTGTTTTGAATCCGGCCTCTTCGAGGATTGCATTTGCAAATTCTGCCGTGCTTGATTTACCTTTGGTTCCAGTGATACCAACTACGTGTATTTTTTTGGAAGGGAAGCGATAAATCACAGCCCCAACGAAGGTGATGAGGTAATGATATGTGGGTTGGCATTTAGCGAATATTTTTCTTGGGATGAATTTCTTGATTAATTTAAGTATTTTTTCCATTGCTTTATAATACACTAAAAGACTTAAATTGTTATAGTGTTGTAAATGTTCTATTTGTTCTCGTGTAGAGAAAATTCAGGCAAGTAAAAACCCCCACCGTTATAAACTAGGTGGGGGTTGGGGTATTTAGAGGTCAACACTTTCTTCCATGAAGACCGAGGTCTTCGAGAAGTTTGTTAATTAGCATCTTTGGTGGCCCGATACCTGGATAATCCCAAGGCGATTTCCAGGAACCCGGATCCTCATTGCATTTATTTTCTTCTTCACATTGACAAGTCCAGGTGAATGACCAAAGGTAACTAACGGGTATGTTTGCTTGAATTCTGCAACGGGAGCATTGTACACCCACGAAGCCACAATTCCTGTATCTGGCCACTTCTTCACTGCTTAGTATTTGACGCAGTTCGTCATAGTTGAAATTTTGAGCAAGATTCAGTATTGGAGTTTTCATTTTTTGTTGACTGCTTTTGGAAGGGAAGAGCGGAATGCCCCTCTAACTTACTAACTTATATTATACCACGCAAGTTAATAAATTGCAAGTTTTAGGTTTTGAACATAAAATAACCCATATAAATAAGGGTATTTCGAATTGTCATTCCTGCGGAGGCAGGAATCCAGTCCGAAAAGCATTGTTTTGAATTTTTTATTTTGATATTTGAATTTGTCTTGGATTTCGTGCTTCGGATTTCGAATTTTACCGACTGGATTCCTGCCTCCGCAGGAATGACAGAGAGGTCCTAATTACTTAAAACCTTGAGCGCTGCTTTCACAATCTCCTGTGTGCTTGTAACATCTTTATCAATCTTCTTTACAGCCTCGCGAGCTTCTTTTTCGTTATAACCCAAGGATTTAAGGGCCTCAATAGCGAGAGCTCCATCTTTAAGCGAGCCGCTGACATATGTATCGCTTGGTGCGCCGAGTTTGTCTCGAAGTTCAATCACCATTTTTTCCGCCATTTTTTTACCGATACCGGAAATTTTTGTAAGATATGATGTATCGCCAGTTTCTACTGCTTCACGAATTGTGTCCGGAGTTGTTAGATTCAAAATGTTTAAACCTGTTTTTGGTCCGATGCCAGAGACACTAATTAGAAGTTCAAAAAGCCCTAAAGCATCTCGAGTGGGGAAGCCAAAGAGGTCGGAAGCATCTTCGCGAATAGTGTGGTGAATCCAAAGTGAAAAGTCGGTGCCCATTTCACCTGCTTTTTCTAGAGTTTCAGAGGTGGCAAAAACCTTGTACCCAACACCATTCACATCAAGAATGAGGAATTTAATGTCTAGGTGAGCAACTTTTCCTGTGAGTTTTGCGATCATGATATGGTTAGTATAGCATATTATATGCACTTAAATTTATGGTTTTGAGGATTTTTTGTTATTCTTAGCCATTTTGAAGTCAAAAGGCAAAGGTCAAAACTCAAAATTGTAAGTAAAAATTTAAAACTGACACAAAATAAGGAGTGTAATCACGATTATATTTTGTGTCATCCTCGCGAATGCGGGGATCCATGGTTCTACTTAATTACTTTTGAATTGAACTTTTGACTTTTAAGTTTTGCCTTTTGACTTGCATTCCTCCCCATTCCATGTTAATGTTTTCCCACATATGCCAATAACAAAATCAGCAAAAAAAGCATTACGAGCCTCAACAAAAAAGAAGGTTTTTAATCATCGACGAAAAGAAACAATGAACAAAGCTGTTCGCGATATCAAAAAGCTTGTTGTAGCTAAAAATACAGACGAAGCAAAGAAGCTTATCTCTACTGCACAGAAGGCTATTGATAAGGCTGCAAAAATGAAAACAATTTCAAAAAACACAGCATCACGAAAGAAGTCACGACTTGTTGCTTTGATAAAGAGAGGAGAGGTTAAATAACACATCCTCCAAACTTTTTGAGTACAAAAACTTAGGAGGACAAGTGACACTTAACATCAAACATGTTAAAACAAAAAACCACACACTTTGTGT
>CAZTQI010000020.1:0-2297 GCA_964615805.1 uncultured Candidatus Saccharibacteria bacterium
AAGACACCATTAGAAGCGTTTAATGAAGGTGTTGCACTTCAAGGTTGAATGTACGATCTGAAAAGTTGACTTTTTGTGGGGTCTGTTGTAATTTCTATATACCTAAGACATGAGTCGTGGGGTGAAAGTTCACAATAGAAAATACCGCTATGAGCAAAATTAATAAAGCGCATGAAATGGAAGAAATCGCAGAAATGCACAGTGAGTGGTGCAAAATGATTGCGAATGCACGAACTCAACAAGAGTTAATTGAGCATTTTCGTGAGCATGTTGGAGATCATTTCGACAGGCACAATCGCGAAGGTAAACTTAGTCTCGATGTTTGGATTATCGGATGCCTCAACTTCCTTCACATTTTTGAAGAGAGGTTTCCACATCTCACGAAGGCTGACATGCTTTACAAGCTTTGTCGGTTCCACAACAACCACGAGGATGGTCCAGAGCCTCCGTTCGATATCGATGAGTTTCTGGAAGGGTATGATGGTCCGATTAAAGGATTTCATCACATGGCAGAGCCTGAAGTACAGACAATTTAATGAAGCGGAAGCCTCGTTTCTTAAACTCAGCCTTAAACGGTTGGGTTTTTTTATAAGATATTATAAAAAAGCGCTCACCAACAAGTGGTGAGCGCTAGGAAATACGGACAAGTCACTGTTATGGATGAACGAGGCGGAAATGCAGACGGTGTTTGTAGTCTGGTACCACAACTTTGGTTACACCGTGTTCGGTAATTTTTCGGTTCGTCACTTTTTTCCAGGAGACCTTGTTGGTGGACATCTCGAGCCTAAGCGGGTTTTGCTTCGAGTCCCAACTGACAATCGTTTTGCCTGGGATGTTTTTGGTGTGAAGCTTGGGCAGCCAAATGGTGTTTGGCTCCGGCAAGACAGCATAAAACAATTTATTCTCCCGTGCCAAACCCGCAATCATCAGTCTTGTGTTCGGGCTGTAGAAGAATGTATCCAGCTCTTCACATTGAATGGGTATTGGATAAAAGTATCCTCCAAGATTTCCCATAATCAATCCTCCAGACCGCAAATTTACAGGCTTGAGAATAACAGTACTGTTTGTGTAAGGACGGAAGTCGTCGAAATATGAAAAATCTTCCTTGTCCTTTCTTGTTCCGACGGGGGAATAGAATTTCACACCTCCGTTTAGAGAGTACGCACTCTTACCACTATCCATTTTGAGTGTGATACTCGATTTTCCAGAAGGCGCGATTCGTGTGTAGTAATCCCAATCGTAACCGTATTTGTGGGAAATTGGATCACCCCATATGTTCAGGTCACCAAACCTCGCACCGGCACTCTTGAAAGTGTGGGTTCCGTCGGGCTTCCAAACGTGGATACCGGATTGTGATCCCCAGCTCGATACGATACCGCAAATGCCGTTGCCGATAGATGCGATCTTACAAAGCGGGTCCCAAGTCCAGTACCATTCACAAACGAAGGTTCCTAGATCCTCATCAAATCTCCACAATCCACTATTGGTTCCGACAAAGAATTCGTCGTATGGTTTGTTCCATCTCACCATTGCAGTGGAGTAAATAATGAAGTCAGAAGTCATTGGCACTTCAGTGAAGACCGGTTTCGTACCAGCATCAGCAACATAGAAGTTTCGGCTAGGCAGTAGAGACACTGCAAAAAACTTGTGAGTTCCTTCGCCGGTCCGTTCTTGGATTTCCAAATAGGAAGGTCCACTGAGTTTTGGAAGGCCGGTAAACGGCTTCCAGTTTAGGTTGATGCCTCGAGGATTTTTCCACCAAGGCTCGTGTCCTGCGTTTACAGACAATGTGAATGCAAGCGCAACAAGCACGACGATCAGTTTACACTTTTTCATGGTTTTGGTTTTCTGTTGTTCTGTATCTTTTGATTTGTCCTTATTTCAAAGAACGAGATTTTGCCTCGGGTACACCCCAAAGCCACCACCTGTATATTGGCACTTTAAAATTTTTTGTCAAACACACAAAAAATTTCAACAAAGAACTGTTTGTGAAAAAAATCAGCCACCGGGTCTTGCGACGCGGTGGCTGGAGTTGTTTTGTTAGACGTGAGTCAGACGGTGCGATGCTTTCCTTCGGACCCTCTTCTCTTTGAGATGACGGAGTGGTGCCATCTCGAATCTCAAATGGTCCTCCTCGTCGGCGAGCTGGAATTGCTCCTGTGTCTCGCAGTACCGATCCCAAGCCCGAAATTCTTCGTCTTCGATCTTGAATTGTTCAGATCTGGAGAGAAAAGCATACGGGTCGTCGAGGCAGAAATCGCCGTACGCGGCGACCTTGACTTTCCTGATCCGCGCAA
>CAZTQI010000020.1:2307-7521 GCA_964615805.1 uncultured Candidatus Saccharibacteria bacterium
CCCGTAGGTGTCGCCTTCGTCGTCATCTGGGCCCCAATCGAGATGTGGGAGACGACCAGATGATTCTTCATATGGGTTTGATCTTCCTCCGAAGTGAATGGGAAATTCTGTCTCAATATCGGGACAAAAGCAATCGAGACCTGTGGGGTCTTCACGAAAACTGTTGTCTCCATAGCCGCTGAATATGTCTGAACGTGGCATTTTCTTGTCTGGTGTGATTTTGATTGGAAGGGAAGGACGGAATATCCCTCTTGCTAACCTACATAATAGTATAGCACTTTATATGCTAGATGTCAACATTTATAAAAAAAAGACTATTTTCTACTGTGGATAACTTTTAGTTACCCTCATTTGTTTAATGATTTTTATGCTACAATGTGCGCATGGAAAAACTCGGAGAAAAATGTGCTGTTTTTGGAATCTATGGTAAAGGCCTCGATGTAAGTCGACTGGCCTTTTTTGGTCTTTATTCACTTCAGCATCGAGGGCAAGAAAACTCAGGGATTGCGACAACAGATGGAGAGGAAATGTATTGTCATAAGGGAGTTGGGTTAGTTTCTCAAGTATTTAACGAAAAAATAATTCAAAGTTTGCCTGGACATATAGCTGTCGGCCATAACCGATATTCAACATCTTCTGGAGCGGGGATTGAGTATGCTCATCCGATTGAAGTCTCTGACAAATCAATAACTTTGGTTCATAATGGAAATTTACCTAGCACAACTTTGCTTGAAAACTTTCTGAAGGAAAAGGGTGTTGAAATGAAAAGTGGTTCAGACTCAATGATAATCACAGAAGCTATTCACACTTTAATGAAAGAAGGAAAGACAGTTGAGTCTGCTATTGAGGAAATATTTCCTCTAATGACGGGCTCTTTTTCTTTATTGATAATGACAAAGGACAAATTAATTGCGCTTCGAGATGAATATGGAATTCGCCCGCTTTCAATTGCAAAACTAAATGGAGGTTTTGTATTCGCATCTGAGACTTGTGCATTTCACCCTATCGGTGCGCACTTTTTCCGAGATGTAAATCCTGGTGAGATGGTGGTGGTGGACGAGCAAGGGCTTAAGATAAAACAAATTGTTAAAGGAACACAAAAGCTTGATATTTTTGAATTTGTGTATTTTTCAAGGCCTGACAGTACATTGCTTGGAAAGTCTGTTTATGATGTTCGAAAGAAATTTGGCAAAAAATTAGCAGAGGAATATTTGATTGAAGCAGATGTTGTGATACCAATTCCAGAGACATCAATACCAGTTGCGATTGGGTATGCTAGCGCCTCCGGAATACCTTTTGAAATGGGTATTGTAAAAAGTCGCTACATTCACCGAACGTTTATTGAGCCTGAGCAACATATTCGTGATCAAGGTGTGAAGCTGAAGCTCGCGCCACTAAAAGAATTTATTGAAAACAAAAGGGTGATTATTGTGGATGATTCTATTGTGAGGGGGACTACTTCTCGGCAGATTGTAAAAATGCTTTTTGAAGCAGGGGCTAAGGAAGTTCATTTCGTGATTAGTTCTCCACCTGTTAAGTATCCAGATTTTTATGGTATTGACCTGCCGAAACAGGACGCTTTGCTTGCTTCGAAAATGACAGTTTCAGAAATGAATAAATATTTAGGATCGACTTCATTAAACTTTTTATCCTATGATGGAATGATAGAGGCAACAGGTCTTCCTGAATCTGTATTCTGCACATCTTGTTTTAATGGGAATTACCCAATTGATTTAAGAGAAAGGAAAGGGGAAGTGATGTATTAGTAATGACAGGTGATTGATATAAATAAAAAACACTTACTTCTGTAAACGTTTGTTGATTTGAGTTATTTTCACAGGAGAATAAATGTAAAGTTAAAAAGATTTGACATACTATAAATAAGGGGTATTGTATTAAAGGAAATATGCTTCTTGTGAAGTGTGTTTTGCTCATTGAAACCAAACAAAATACCGATATGAAAAAGCTAATTGCTTATGTTGCTGTGCTTCTTTCGTTCGCCCTCAATATTTGGGCACAAGAAGCTGTCTATCCCGTCGTCTATAAAACTCTTTTTACCGATAAATTTTCGGCAAAGAAAATGGACGATAAGAAGTGGAATATTCCAACTTGGTACTCGCCAACAGACGGGACCTATGTCGGGAGAACCCAATTCCGCTGTAGTCAAAATGCAGACCTTCCCAAGGTCAAATCTGGTATCGCCTCACTTCGCATGGACACTTTCAATCCTACAGGTTTTTCCATATACGGTACAGACCTGATAACGGAGAAATCCTTCGGAACCACCGCAAGTGGAATTCGTGTGACATTCGTGGCAAGAGCGAAAGGGCCATTTCCAAAAGGTATGGTCATTGGACTCTTTCTTTATTCATATAACTCGAGCACCGGGCTTCATGACGAGGTTGACTTTGAGCTCTTGGGTAATGATACCAAGCGTGTTTACACCAACATTTACGGCAACGAGCCGTTTGGTGTTGGACACCCTGTTTCGTACCTACTTTCCTCCGGCTCTGCAACAACCTGGCATAAATACCAGATTTTCTGGTCAAAACATCGCGTTTCGTGGTATGTAGACGGAAAGCTTTTGCGTACAGTCACCACGCAATTTCCGATTCCAACAGGACCGATGTATGTGCATGCAAATGTCTGGGCACCGGATGCGGGTTGGGAAGCTGCGTATGATGATGGTCTTCAGCCGGTATTTTCTTCGAGAAGAAATAGCACGTACTATCTCTTGCTTGATTCCGTGAAAGTCGAGGCTGTCAAATAACTCGATTTTGAGCAAATTGTTTCTGAGCTTGGCGCTTTTGCCAAGCTCTTTTTTATTATTTACATTGTCCTTTCCTAAACTATTGATTAGAATTTGATAACTGTTGTTGAAATAATTGCTATCATTTTTTATAGGTATATAATTAATTAGGCATAGATCTTTTCATTGTTTAAACCCAAACCAATAAGAGATTATGAAATATCTAATTTTCCTGATTCTTTTCGTTGTCCTATTTCTAGCATCAATCATAACGAAGCTCGCAGGTATGGCATTTGTGTTTTTTCTAAAATCGTTAAATATCACAAACCTTGAACGTGGTGACTTAAAAATCAACGATTTTTTGATTGGATCTCTCGCATCCTCTTCTGCTGTGAGCCTACTTATCGCCTTGTGTGCTGTTTCACTCTTGGGACTTTTTTGCAATGAAGTGAACAGTGAAGGTCAACAATAACTCATACTGCCACCTAAAACCGGCAGTATTTTTAAATGTATATATCTTCGATGAATTTCTGATAATAAATGGCTAATATTGCAATGTTTTGTATAAGGTGTATAAATCATGTAGAAAGGAGGTAAAAATGATCGTTAATAAATATCCAATATATACACTTGGACCAGCTGGAACGAATGGACATCGCGTTGCTCTAGAGGTACAGCAGTCATTTGGAAGTAGTGAAATCGTATTTCTAGATTCTCACAATGAGATTTTTTCTAGGGTATCCGAGGGGGAACTTTGCTGTGGTGTTGTACCAATTGAAAATTCTTCGGAGGGCCTTATTTCTGAAGTCATTGATTACTGGCGCACCAATAAGAATTCTGATCTTCAGGTTATTCGAGAATATATCCTGCCAATCAGGCATCACATTCTGGTGAGGGAACACACTGACATTGAAAATGTTGGATTCCTTTACTCAAGGTCTGAGGTGTTTATGCAATGTAAGAGAACTCTTGCAAAACACAACTTCAAGCTATTATCTGCTTCAAGTACGGCTAATGCAGCAGAAATCGTTTTAAATTCGGAGGAGAACATCGGACTCATCGGCTCTGATTTCCTAGCTTCGTTCTATGGCCTCAAGGTTGCCATACCAAGTGTAAATGATTTTGAATCCAATAACACAAAATTCCATGTGATATCAAGAACCGAAAGACCTCATAATGGTGATGGTCGTACAGCAATCATGTTTCGTGTTGGAAATTGTGTCGGAAGCCTTGTTAATTTTCTCAACCTTTTTGTGGAAAAGAGGATCAACATTGCTTCTCTTCATTCCTTGCCAATCTGGAATGATAAAGAGGTGGCATTTTATTGTGAGCTCGATTGCTACATAGAGGAATTTCCTGCTTTGTCTAGCATACAAAAAATCACAAAACGATTTAAGATGCTTGGATCCTATGACCGCCATATTTTGGTCTGAACAAATTGTTTCCTCTCATGAAAGTGTGGGGAATTTTTTATAGTGTTATTAATCTGTAGGTGATATAATTTCAGCAATGGCGAAATTTAATTGGAGAATAAAAAAAATTACTAAGAGTGTTGGACCCGGACTGATTACTGGAGCTGCTGATGATGATCCTTCTGGTATTGCGACTTATAGTCAAACGGGGGCACAATTTGGTTATGGTCAGCTTTGGACTGTGATTTTCATGTTGCCGTTGGTAACAGCGATACAAGAAGCCTGTGCTCGTATTGGGGCTGTGACAGGGAAGGGTATAGCAACAGTTATAAAAGAAAACTATTCAAAAAAGGTTTTGTACTCTGCTGTTTTTTTGGTTCTTGTTGCTAACACAATAAATATTGGCGCGGATATTGGAGCAATGGCAGCAGCATTAGATTTAATAATTCCTTTACCTTTTATTGTATCAACTCTTGGTTTCACTGTACTGATATTAATTTTGGAAATTTTTGTATCATATAAGAATTATGCAAAAATTTTGAAATGGCTAGCCTTTGCTTTGTTTTCGTATGTTCTTACGGTATTTATTGTTAGGGAACAGTGGTGAGAAATCTTTAGAGCAACATTTGTTCCACATTTTGAATTTACATTTGCGTTTCTTTTTATAATTACAGGAGTGTTGGGCACAACAATTTCTCCGTATATGTTTTTTTGGGAAGCTTCAGAGGAGGTAGAAGAGGAGCATAAGAAAAATTTGATACATAACGGAAAGCCACACATTACTAAATCTTTTCTTCAATCAATTCGATTAGATAATGCTCTTGGAATGATTACATCCCAAGTTGCTACTTGGTGTATAATTGTTGTTTCAGCGACCGTACTTCATAAAAATGGTATCACAAATATTGCCACAGCTGCTGATGCTGCTCGTGCTTTAGAACCATTAGTTCAAACATTTCCATATTCAGGATTTATAGCAAAAGCAATTTTTGCTGTGGGTGTTATTGGCCTAGGACTTTTGGCGATACCTGTTTTGTCTGCCTCTGCTTCATA
>CAZTQI010000020.1:7531-9481 GCA_964615805.1 uncultured Candidatus Saccharibacteria bacterium
TTTCCGAAGCGTTTTCGTGGCGAGAAGGCTTGAATCAAAAATTTAAAAGAGCGCATGGATTTTATGGTGTGATTACTGTTGCAACACTTATTGGACTCATGATTAATTTTATTGGTATAGACCCTGTTCGTGCACTCGTGATTACAGCTGTTATCAATGGAGTTATTGCTGTGCCTCTCATATTTCTCATCGCAAAAATTGCTTCAAATGAAAAAATTATGGGTGAATATAAAAGTAGTCGACTCTCTAGTTTTTTTGTATGGTTAACATTTTTCTTAATGGCAACAGCTGTTGTTGCTATGTTCATAGCATATTTAACATAGAATTAAGAATTAGGAATTATGAATTAAGAATAGTTCCAAGGACAAGTTTGCTATAAAAGCTATATTATTAGCCAATATTAGGTTATATTGAATATGTGTAGTATACTCTCAGGGTCGTTTTTTAATAGAATCTAAATATAAACAAATAATATGACAGACGAAACAACAGTAGTTGCAGGTGAGGAAGTTGTTGAAGAGACAGCCCCAGTTGCAGAAGAAACAGTAGAAGAAACTCCAGCAGTTGAAGTTGAAGAAGCTCCTGAGGCAGAAGTTGCAGCGTAATCTATGCAAAAAATAAAAACCCCGAAAATCTCGGGGTTTTTATTTTTTGAATTTTTAATTTTGTAATTTTTAATTTTGTAAATAATTTCAAAATTTTTAATTTAAACTACAAATTAGGTTATTTACTGAGCCCTAAATCTTTTAAAAAGGTATTCAATTCTTCTCCTACAATTTTTCTATATCCTCCTTCTTCAACTTTTCCTAAAATAATATTCATTATTCGAACTCGCTTTAGCGTATCAACTTCTTGAAATAGTGCGACACACATTCTTCGGATTTGATGTTTTTTTCCTTCGCTTAGGGTTACTCGGAAAGTATTCTCACTTATTATATTTACTTTACAGGGTTTAGTTTGCTCATTTTCAATTTTAACACCTGCTTCCATTTTTGCTTTAAAGCTACTTCTCAAAGGATTTTTTGTTGTCACTATATATTCTTTGTCGTGCTCATGTTTTGGATTTAAAAGACGATCGGTTATTCTTCCGTCATTTGTAAGTATTAGAAGCCCTGTCGAATCTTTATCGAGTCGACCAACAGGGAAAACATCTCGAATAGCAATGTTTTGTTTAACATCAATTTCGCCGTGTTGAGGAGAGTGGGTGATTATTCCTCTCGGCTTGTTATAGGCTAGATAAATATATTCTTTAGCTTTTCCCCTCTGATGAACTTCAACCTTGTCGCTTTCATTTACTTTATCACCAAGAATAGCTCGAGAGTCATTTATAAAAACTTGACCTCGTAGAACGAGCTCATCTGCACCTCTTCTTGTGGCATAGTTTTTTAATGCGAGATATTTATTGATTCGCATTGGGTAAAGTGGGGAAGCTGGCTCCTTTGTGAAAAGAGGATTCTTTCTTTGAGTCTTTGTTATTTTTGATTTTTTAAGTTTAGTATTTTTCATCGTTTATTTCTGCTAATTATAGCATTTACATAGCAAAAAGTCAAATCTGGGATTAACCTCTAGAGAAATTTAGACAAAATGAGGGGTCGGCTTCGCAGTGAGAATGCGTCGGCCGACCCCAGTTCGTTCGTTACCCCCCCCCGGTTAGAACAAACAATTGCATGAATCTCCAACGAGATTCAAAAGCTGATAATATTGTATACCTACAAATATTATTGTCAAATTATTCTAGACTTGCAAAAACACATCATTTGTGTTATACTTTAGCAATGAGTTTTAGAGAGATTCGACCTCTGAAAATTCGGTTCTAATGAGTCTGGAACTCAAGGTTTTAAATAATAATAAAAAATAAATAATATTTATGGGAGATTTTAAAAAGAGAGGCGGAAACAGTTTTGGTGGAGGGTCTAGAAACGGAGGTGGTTTTAGAGGTGGAGAAAGAGG
>CAZTQI010000021.1:0-9266 GCA_964615805.1 uncultured Candidatus Saccharibacteria bacterium
ACTCCTGCCGATTGATTGGCAACCAAACGTTCTACCATTAAACTACACCCGCAATTCATGAACAAGAAAAGTATAGCAGATATAATTATAAATTCAACTGCAATTCAACATAAATACTTGGCAAAATCAATTTTTACTGTATTATGTAGGCAAATGCACTCGTAGTGAAATGGATATCATGCCTGCCTTCGAAGCAGTTGTTCCAGGTTCGAATCCTGGCGGGTGCACAAAATACAAAAAAACAAGCAGATAATGTTGGTTTTTTGTATTTTGTGCACCCGAGAAGGCTCTTGAAGAGCTTTCGACCAAGATTCGAAGACATTGAACATATCGCACGGAGCGAAGCGAGTACGATGTGAAAGGTGTACCGCCCATGTAATGGGAGAAACTCCTGGCAACTTAGTTAACCTAGATTCCCGCATTCGCGAGAATGACAATACGTAATCGAGGATGACAGAGGAGGGATAATATAATACAATACTATCAATGAAGACCCCAAAAAATATTGATTTTTACATACCTGAAACAGTTAAAGAAACCGTAAACAAGCTAAAAAATGCAGGTTTTGAGGCCTACATCGTCGGTGGGTGCGTACGAGATGTTCTTTTAGGTAGAAAACCAAAGGATTGGGATCTCACAACAAATGCAACACCGGAGGAGATTCAAACAGTATTTCCAGATTCATTTTATGAAAACAAATATGGAACTGTGGGAGTAAAGAATGAAAATGAGGAGGATGAAACATTGAAGGTGATCGAGGTGACACCATATCGAATAGAATCAGAATATTCAGATAATAGGCGACCGGATAACGTAACTTTCAGTAAAGATATTGTAGATGATTTGCAAAGAAGAGACTTCACAGTGAATGCAATAGCTATCGATATTGAGGATGGTCTTAAAGGACATATCATTGACCTTTATAAAGGACAAGAAGATTTGGCGTTAAAGACAATACGAACAGTGGGGGATGCAGAAGATAGATTTAAGGAGGATGGCCTTCGAATACTACGTGCAGTGCGACTTTCTACAGATTTAGGCTTCGTAATCGAGGAAAATACACAGAAAGCAATAGAAAAGCACAAAGATTTGTTGATAAACATTGCAAAAGAGCGAATTCGAGATGAATTTGTAAAGATTGTGATGAGTGATAATCCTCTTATTGGAATTGTTTCATGTGAAAAGTTAGGAATATTAAAATATATTTGCCCTGAGCTCGAAGTTGCTATAGGAGTAGGGCAAAACCAAGCTCATGCTTATGATGTGTGGGAACACCTTTTACGCACTGTTCAACATTCAGCTGATAAGGGTTTTAGCCTTGAAATAAGGCTCGCAGCTCTGTTCCACGATATTGGCAAACCAAAGACAAAGCACGTTACACGTGAAAAGGCAGAGCCTACGTTTTACGGCCATGATGTGGTTGGGGAGAGAATAACAAGGAAAATACTTGAGGACTTAAAGTTTTCACGTGAAATCATTGAGAAGGTGGCAAAGTTTGTTCGTTGGCATATGTTTTTCTCGGATCCTGATCTTATTAGTCTTTCTGCAGTGAGAAGAATGGTTGCGAATGTGGGGAAGGACAATATTTGGGATTTGATGCATGTTCGCGAATGCGACCGAATTGGCACAGGGCGACCAAAGGAAAACCCTTATCGCTTAAGGAAGTATAAAGCGATGATTGAGCAAGTAATGCATGATCCTGTATCTGTAGGAATGCTTAAAATTGACGGAAATAGGGTGATGGAGGTTACACATGAAACACCTGGGCCGAAAATTGGTTTTGTTTTGCATGCTTTGCTTGAGGAGGTTATGGAGGATCCAGCATTGAACACTGAAGAATATTTAGAATCAAGGGTTCTGGACCTAATTAAACTAGATTTAGTGGAGCTTAAGAAGCTTAGTGATCAAGGAAAGGAATTGAAGGATAAGGCGGAGAAGGAGACTTTGAAGGAAATACGGAAGAAACACAAGGTGTAATAAGTTTATAAAGTTCATAAAGTTATCAAGTTTATAAAGTGAACACAAAATGCGTGGCGCCTACGGCGCTACGCATTTTCTGATTGATATCAAAACTCATTTAAAAATTAATTCCAAACTACGTTGATAAATCTATTTATTATTAATGTCGAAAAAAGAAAATTGTGTCCGATAGAGTTATCCACAGGTATGTCCTTTACTTGTCCTTTATGCAAGAATATAATTAGTGAGGATCGATGATTGGTACATTATAAAACTGAATATGGGTTTCTATCTGTTTTCGTTTCTTACAGTTCTTTGAATTTTTGGAAAGAGTTGAGGGGTCTTCTCTTTTTCAAATCATTCTTGCAAAAACAATGCTCACAAAAATTTTTGAGATTATCTCTTTTAATCTCATTCATTAAAGCATTAACTTTTGATTCGCTCAAAAGATGCCGGACACTTCACGAATTCTCAAACTTTATATATATTTGGATTGCGATGAAGTCTAAGTTCCATGCGTCTCATTAAAGCATTATCAGTTAATGTTTGTAATAGTTCTTTCGTTTCTCAATCTATTGTTTCTCGTTTTGCAAGAAACAATCAAACCGCCAAATCGTGGCTCCAGTCTGAATTATGGAATCGCGTCTGGCGGTTTTGTGTTATCTGATAAATTTTCATAAGAAAAATAATAAAGGGTACGATTAATCGTACCCTTTGCTTGTATTTTCTACGTACTACCAATTCATCCGCACACTAACATGTTTATAGATTACAACTTTACATTAACTTTCAATTTGCTTATATAAACCAAAGGAAGTATTAAAAGGGTGTTAGTGTGCGGATAAACTAATGACTAGTTCAATAGGGCAATGGTCTGAGCCGAAAATTTGATCGAGGATTTCTGCTTTCTTGATTTTCTTTTCGAGAGCGGGGGAGACAAAGAAATAATCGATACGCCAACCGATATTTCTGTTTCTAGCAAAAGTTTTCATATCCCACCAAGAAAATTGGACTTTTTTGGGATGCTGGTGGCGGAAACTATCTATCCAGCCTTTTTTTACAATTTTATCAATCCAATCTCTTTCGATTCGCAAAAAGCCGGTGTGGTTTTCATTTTCTTTTGGTCGAGAAAGATCAATTTCGTTGTGAGCGGTGTTTACATCTCCGCAGAAAATAATATTTGGCTGTTTCTTTTTTAATTTTTCAACATAAGCAAGAAATGCATCATAGAATTTCATTTTGAATTCAAGTCTCTCGGGCTTTGTTCCCGCATTTGGGAAGTAGCAGGTGATTATTGTGAAATCTTTCAAGTGAACAGCGAGGAAGCGACCTTCTTGATCGAGTTCTGGAATTCCTAGCCCGTAGTCAATGGGTAACTTATAATCTATAACAGATAACTTATAACTTTTGGATTTCGCATTGTCATCCTCGCGAATGCGGGGATCCAGGTTTGAATTCTGAATTATTTCAGACTGGATTCCGGCCTCCGCCGGAATGACAGATGAGGTTTTTGTTATTTGTTTTAAGTTATTTGTTATGAGTCCGTTCTTGATGTAGATCGCCACCCCACTATACCCCTTCTTTCCTTTCGAATGGTCAAAATATGAAAGGTAACCAGGAACTTTTTTCAATTCTTCTGGGAGTTGATTCTCGTGAGCTTTTGTTTCTTGAAAGCAAAAAACATCGGGCTTTTCTTTAAGAAGCTCTTCTAACGCGCCCTTTTTATACCAGGCTCGAATACCGTTTACGTTCCAAGAGATGATTTTCATATGCTAATACTAGCATAATTTTTAATTTTGTAATTTTTGAATTTTTAAATAATGTTTAAATTTTTTGATGCTTGCTTGCGAGAGAGAGAGAGAGAGAGTAAAATAGGTATGTATAAAATATTAATAAATAAGCAATAAAAAATATGGAAAAATTTAATCCAACAAACAATGAAGAAAAGAAACCATCAGTGATAGGAGGAATTGTTAAAAAAACGTTAGCCGGTGCAGCTGTCGCTGGAGTTGCTTTTGGTGCGATGAAGGGTGTAGAAAAAATGAACGAATGGTCAGACGAAGCAGAAAAATTTGAACAAGAAAACCCTAGAGAAGTAATAGAGCGTTATCGTTCTGATGTTTTTGACATTGCTTCAATTAAATCTAATCCCAACATACCAAAAACAACTAAGTTTTATTTCCGTTCAAACATACACAATGAGAATGGTGTGAAGTGGGTTAGTTTAATGTCCTCAAATAATGGTATGTACACTTCTGCAACTGCAAACCCTGCGATTATTAAATTTCTAGAAGAAAATCCAGAAGAAGAAAATGCTTTTCTTAGAAAAAATGAAAAGGGGGAGATGGAATTAGTGAGAGAGAGCGGGGAGGTTGTTATGACGATAGAATAATTTATGTATAGAAAACAAAAGAGCGACCACGAAGTGGTCGCTCTTTTGTATCTCACACTAGAACATCTTGAACACCTACAACATTTATAACAGAAATTCCACAACAAACCCGAGTAATATTTACTCAGGTTTATTGTGGAATTTCTTGTGTACGTCTCTCAGATGCTTGTCTGTGACGTGAGTATAGATTTGTGTCGTGTTGATGTTTGCGTGGCCAAGGAGAGCTTGCACAGAGCGTAAATCGGCACCATTTGAAAGAAGGTCTGTCGCAAAGCAGTTGTGTGAGAGAAATCCATCAGTTATGAGGTTTTCATTTTTTGAAACTGTAAAATCGTAGACGTCATTATTGTATTTTATTTTTGATATTTTTCTAACCTTAAGCCATTTTATGTTGTCATTTTTGGAGAGTTTTTTGAGCAAAGCTAATCTGGTGTCTTTTACCCCTGCTTTTTTAAATTGCTCAGTAATTTTTAACAAAGTATCTTTGTTTGGAATAATACTTGTTGTTTTACCGACGTATCTGTAAATATCAATATTAGACTCTTTTTTTAATGGTCTTGCAAAATTATTCCACTTGTTTGGTGTTTTGTGGTATATATCTTCTAATATTTTTCTCACAGGAATTTTCTCACCATTAAAGTCGTTTAATACATAGAGTTTTTTTAATGTTTTTATTTCACTTCTAAATAACTCTTGATCTGGTTTGTGAAGAATTTGTAGAATAAAAATAGTATGACTAATTATCTTACCTGTGTTTGGTAGTTTTACTTTTCTTAATCTTTCATAAAGATGGGCATCAATCCCCAATATCAAAAGAAGCATTTGAATATCTTTTAAGAACATTTTACTTGCAGAAAATATTCTAATACCTCCAGTCCCTTCGTTTCCTTCCGCGTCGTATATCCCAGCTAACAAAGCTTTTATCTCATCTTTATTTGCGCTAAATGCAGATTTAGGAACTCGTCTTGTTTTTGCATTTCCTTCAATTCCTAATTTTCTTAGTCTGTCTACAAAAGACTTTGAATAATAGTTTAGGATAAATGCTTCACAGTGTTTTGTTTTGTGTATCTTTGATTCAAAACCTAATTTTTCTTTAATAAGTTTTTGGTAAAATTCAAGGAATTTAATATTTTTGTCAGTCACAATAACTCCTCTTCTTCTATCACTCACAACCCCATCTCCTAATATGTAGCCGATATATCTCCATAAATCAGGTCCTAAAATATCTTTATTATTATGATTATTTAAAGCAACATTTTTAATGCCAATAACATGGTCGCCATTTTTTAAATCCTTAGCAAATATTTCCTCTACACCATTTTGTCCCAAAGTAAAAAACCTGTGATCTGGTGAAACTAAAATTTCATACCCTCCAGCCCAAATGTTTATTAATGATTTTGAATTATGCTTCCAACCTGTTAACAAATCAGTAATTTCATTTTTAAATTTAATCAAATCAACAGATGTAATTTTTTTTGTTTTGCTTCCCAATAGTTCTTGAGCAGACAGGACGCCATTTGAAGTAAAGATAAGTGTATCTGGGTGCAGGCAGTGTCTCAGCGTGTGTGGCGTTACTTTGCTTGAAATTCCAGCAATGGTTGCGTACCTTTTTACAATCCTCTCGATTGATCGACGGGTTAAGCCTTCTGTGGGTTCCTCGTCTTTATCTTTTTTTGCATCACCGAGCTTTGTTTTCTCGTTTCCAACTTTTACAAAGAGTGCATCACTCATATCTTTTCTTAATGCAAGATATTTTTTTACTTTGTCCTTTGCTTCATCAGAAAGGAAAACGACGCGCACCTTTCCTCCTTTTCCACGAATGGAAAGTTCGTCGCGAGTTAAATCTAAATCAGAATTGAGCGAACAAAGCTCCGAAACGCGAAGGCCTGTTGAGAAAAGAAGCTCTAAAATAGCGAGTCCACGTGCTTTTTTCTGTGGATCTTTTTCTGTGTTTGGTGCATCGAGCAATCTTTTCAATTCCTCTGTGGTAATAACATCAATCTGTCGTTCTGGAACTTTAGCAAGCTCAATTTGGTCTGCAGCCAAAGAGGGGACACCTATTTTTGTTAAATATTTTAGAAAAGAACGCACAGCTATTAAATAGTAGTTTTGTGTTTTCTTTTTCATTGTTTCACCAGTTTTTGCATTATTACCGGCCGATTGTCTGTTGAGCCAAACACGGAATTCACGAAGTTTGGTGTTGGTGATATCTTCTGGTGACTTAATTTGTGTTTGTTTTACAAAAACATCAAGGTAATGAGCATAATTTTCCACAGTGCGTATCGCTCGCCCTTTTTCAATCTCGATATATTCGAGATATTGGAGTTTCAGTTGGTCTATTTTACTTGTTGACATATTCTGTGGGTTTTATATAATGTGGTTACAAATGGCCTCGGCCCGACTCTGTCGCAAGACAGAGGAAAATCTGTCGCAAGACGGAGAGAAAAATAAAAAATCAGGCAATCAATTGCTTGATTTTTTGTTTAATATTATCGAAATCGCTATCTGAAATATCACCAATTTTTCTACTTAATCGTCTGGCGTCTATTAGGCGAATTTGTGAAATAACTGCCACGCTTCTAATTTCAGATATAAATGAGAACGAGTAGTAATATGGAGAATCTTTTTTCTTTGATTTGGTAAGTGGAATGGCCCAAAAAATTTGATTATTAAATTTTCTTATTATTACTACTGGCCGAAGAAATTCTAAACTCTCACCATCTTGTTCAAATCCGACATTTACTCCTAGATAACAAAACCAAATTTCTTTTTCGTGAAAAAAAGGTCTTTCTGGGATATTATCAATTGAGGATTTTTTATCATGCCAATTTTTAAAGTCTTTTTTCATTTGTTTGTATTATAGCAAATTATTGTGCGACATGCTGGTCTTCATAAAAAAAGAGTCATTTCTGACTCCTTTTTTATTTTTTCTTTATTTCCGCTAGGATTACTGAAAGAGTTTCTTCTATGTTTTTGAATTTGTGGTCAATTTCCTTATCTCTCTTTGTATCAGCATCCACATCTTCCTGAATATCATCGACATCCTCCTGAATTTCGTCCACATCTTCCTGAATCTCATCAACATCCTCTTGAATTTCGTCGATGTCCTCTTGTATTTCACCCAAATCTTCCCCAACCTCATCTAATCTGGCAGTATTTCTATTTACTGTCATTTGAATAAAAATTGCAAGATAAATTGCCTCGAGCGAAACAATGGTGGTTAAAAAAAGTAGAACCTTCTCTGAGGGCATTCCTAGAAGTATTAAGATGAAAGAGGAGACAAACAATATTGTGTGTAAAATAAGGGATGAGGTCGAGCCAATCCATTTTGATAGTTTTTCTGCCATTGTGTCTGTCTTTTTCATTTGTTGTTTCATATAAATATAGCACACAAAGACTAAAATTAAATGATTTAAATATTTTATATTTGTTTTTTGTGATAAAATTATTTTATGAATAATCTTGCGTTTATAGATGGGCAGAATTTACATTTAGGAATTTCTGAAATTGGATGGAGGGTTGATTTCAAAAAACTCAGAATATATTTAAAAGAAAAATATAATGTGACAGAAGCATATTATTTTTTGGGCTATATATCCGAAAAAGAGCAAGATTTATATAATAATTTGCAAAAAGCAGGTTTTATCATTATCTTCAAAAGTCACAATCAAGAATTGCAGGCAAAGAAAAAAGGTAATGTAGATACTGACATTGTTTTTGAAATAATGAGAAACATTATTGATAATCCACTTTTTGATAAAATTATATTAATTTCAGGTGACGGAGACTATAGAAAAGTCGTTGATTATCTGATAAAGAAAGACAAATTCGGGAAAATTTTGTTTCCAAACAAAAAGTTTGCTTCATCACTATACAAGGGTTTGGGTGGAGAGCGTTTCGATTATCTCTCTAACGTGAGAGAGTATATAGAATATAAGAAGGAGACAAAAGAAAAGGGCTCCTAAGGCACTTGCACCCTTCGGATCCCTTTTCGTCTTAATACTCTTATATTATTGCAAAAACGTTTAAAAAGTCAATGGTTTGTGTTCAGTTAGTTTAGACAACCTCATAAAAACACGATTGTGTCCCAAATCCCTAAAAATGCCACTTTTTGGGGATTTGGGCATTTATTCTTAAATCTTAAATCATAAATCTTAAATCTGCGGTATTTGACTTGCCAAAAATACCCCTTCGTGCTATCATATCGCCACAATGTTAACTAAAACTAAAAAAGCAAAAATCATTAAAGATATACAAGTTCACGACACTGATACTGGTTCACCAGAGGTGCAAATCGCCCTTTTGACCAAGAATATCGATGCTCTTGCTTCACATCTTAAGAAAAACCCAAAGGATAATCACTCACGACGTGGTTTGCTTGGAATGGTTGCTACTCGACAGAAAACTCTAAAATATATCGCTAAAAAAGACCCAAAGCGACACGCTGCTGTGGTGAAGAAGCTAGATTCAAAGAAGAAATAATTCGAAACAAACAAAAAAGAGCCTCTAGGCTCTTTATTGTTGTGATAATAAAGCTTGACACCTAAGGGTACCAAGGCCTTGCCTTAGGTAAAGAAGATTTTTCTTTGGTTATAACATTTGTACACAAATGTTCGCCCGAGCAAATTTGCATGCAAATTTGTTCTAGGGTGATATACTTAATGGGTCGGATAATAATTTGTCATTCCAGATTTAGTCTGGAATCCATGAATTTGTTTACAATTTCAATATTTGAATTTAGATATTGTTTCGGATTTCGATATTCGTGCTTCGGATTTAAATACGAACTTGGATCCCCAGGAGTACCTGAGGATGACAAGCGGGAAGTTATTTTAATAAGGTTTATTTAACAAAATTTTTATGATCATAAAACATTTAGAACAGAGGGTTGGAATTTTTATAGATGCACAAAATC
>CAZTQI010000022.1:0-8554 GCA_964615805.1 uncultured Candidatus Saccharibacteria bacterium
GTTCACAAGCGAGTCAAGTAAATCTCCTGGGTTTGATGAGCTTTCCAAAGAAGCAATCAGATCAGAAAGAGAGCCTTTCTCAATCTGACGTCTTAAGAAAACCTTGATCCTCTCGCTAGTAGTATTCCATCCTTCAACAAGAGGGCCAGAATCAAGGGGTGATTCAGGAACATTACCAGCCCTCACAAGCGAAGAATCCACGGACCAGTCTGTGTATCCTGCTATTATTACGTCAGCAAAGCTTCGGTATTTCGAGCACGAAACCCCAAACATTATGTATCCATTACTCAGCACTATTTTTATATCCATAATAACCTCCTACTTTTGACAATAACATATTCTCTATGTTTGTCAAAATCAATCTTTTGTTCTATTATTAGGTCACGTTATGGAAGCTTTAATACAAACAGTGGGCCATGTTTTTTTTAAAATATTAATCACTGTTGTTGTTTGGGTTTTCACTTTAGTTGCTGGAATATTTGATATATCACAAAATCAAGCCACCTCCACATCCTATAAAAATACTATTCATCCAATATTTGTTGAAATCGAACAAGGAATTGTTGATATACAAAAAAATAAAATTACTAACACGAGCACGACAACTGATGCGAGTTCAACAAAAAAAATAATTGTAGCTACCAAAGAAAAGGAAAAAGTGACGACTCCTAAAATTTCTTCATCCACAATAAATATTATTCCGAACCCTAAACCAGTTGTGGAAAGTCCTTCCTTAAAAAATCTTCCAGTTCCAAGTATTAGTCTCCCTCAAATTTCAAATGAGATAAATCGAGGAATCGAACTTAGTGGAATGTCTACTGTTTATGAAAATTCGAAACAAAGTGTTGTAAATATTTTTTGTGTTTCCACAAAAGGAAATATGGTTTCAATTGGAACAGGAAGTGGAGTAATACTTTCGAGTAATGGAATTATTTTAACAAACTCACATGTTGCAGAAAATTTTTTAATTCCCAACAAGCAGTGTGTAATTCGACAGGGAGAAATTGCTGTTGATAAATACAAAGCATCCCTGATCTATATTAATGAAAATTGGCTGAAAAAAAATGCAAATGTTCTTTTCTCTAAAAGTGCTCGTGGCACCGGCGAAGATGACTTTGCATTACTTTCAATAAATTCCAAAAATGATGGCTCAGTTCTTGCTTCAAATTTACCACACACAAACATAAACCTAACCGAAACAAGTGAAAAAAATATTGGTGATAAAATTTTGATTGCAGGATATCCAGCTGGAGCACTTGGCGCCCTTTCACTCAGAAAATATTTAAACTTCGTTGCAGATGTGATAAAAATTTCTAATGTCTATACTTTAGACGGAGCACTTGTTGATGTGTTTGAAACAGAAATTACAAAAGTTGGTCAGCACGGATCATCAGGAGGAGGAATCTTTAACACTGAAAATAATTTGATTGGTTTAATCGTATCTGTAAGTGACGAAAGCGGTAACTCAAAAGTGAATGCGCTTACCACCACCTACATCAACAGAACAATAAAAAATGATACAGGAAAGAGTCTTCAAGAATTTTTGAATACCGACAAAAATATTTTGATCGCAAACTTTTTGCTCAAACAAAATTCCTTGTATGAATATGTTAGACCGTTTATTGCGCAATAATTAACGAGGAGCAATTATTGCAAGTGACTATATGACAACTATTTTGCTTTAGAATTTTTAAGCACAAATTTTTAATTTTTAAATAATGTTTAAATTTTTAATTAAGACATTAAGACATTATTTAAAAATTGGAAATTACAAAATTAAAAATTATTAGGCCTATTAGCAAATATTAATTGCACCCACTTCCTCCCTATCCATTGTTAACAATTAGAAACTGCTAAAAGACTTCGGCCTATATTGAAGCGCCTCCAAAATATGTTTATCTAAAATTTGATCAGACTCATCAAGATCTGCAATTGTTCTCGCAAGCTTTACTACACGATGATAACCTCTTGCCGAGAGTCCAATTTTATTTGCAGACATGTCTAAAATTTTTCTTGCTGTATCAGTGAGGTTTGCACAAGTGATAACATTCTTAGAATTCATTTCGCTATTTGTTTTTATTTTCAACTTTTTTTCTTCGAATCTTTTTCTTTGTATCTCTCTAGTCTTTACTATTCTCTTTCTCACATCTTCTGTATTCTCCCCGCTCGCTTTTTCCATAAGCTCTCCATGCTTTACTTTGCTCACCTCGACCCACATATCAATACGGTCTACAATTGGTCCAGAAATTTTTCTTTGATATCTTGAAATTATAATTGGTGAACAAGAGCATTCTTTTTCTTTGGACTGAAAATTTCCACAAGGACAAGGATTCATTGCTGCAACCAAAATGAATTGTGCAGGAAAACTCGCTGTTCCTCTTGCGCGTGAAACGGTAACGACCCTATCTTCTAGCGGTTGTCTTAGGGCGTCTATCACCCTTGTTTCAAACTCGGGAAACTCATCTAAAAATAGGACACCCTTATGTGCGAGAGTCACCTCTCCAGGCTTTGGTATAGTACCACCACCCACAAGCGATACATAGGATGAAGTGTGATGCGGTGCTCGAAACGGGGGCACAGTGACCAAAGAATTGTGAAGAGCTCCTGCAACAGAATGAATACTCGTAACTTCAAGTTGATCATCGAGAGAAAGCTCTGGAAGTAAATGTCGGAACGCACGAGCCAACATTGTTTTTCCTGTGCCAGGTGGTCCCCACATAGAAATATTATGCCCACCTGCTGCCGCAATTTCTAATCCTCTTTTCGCTGTTTCATTTCCTTTCACATCAGCAAAATCAACATCAATTTCTAAAATATTTTTTTCTAAAATATTTTCTTTTCTATCTAATGGAGAAAGTTTTTTATTAACAAATTCCTCTTCAAGCCCTTCGTCATCAACATCAATAGTTCTTTCATTTAAATGATCAATCAATTCTTTTAAATTTGAAACTCCGTACACATCTATACCTTCAACCAAAAGTGCCTCATCTGCATTTTCCAAAGGAACATAAACTTCAGAAAAATTTTGATCTCTGGCAAATTTTACGATTGGCAAAACTCCTCGTACTGGTCGCACACTTCCATCGAGCGCAAGCTCGCCAATAAAAAGTTTTCCTTCTGGATTAAATTTGATATCCCCTGATGCTATCAAATATGCAAGTGCGATCGGGACATCAAAAAGCGGACCTTCTTTTTTTATGTCTGCTGGTGCAAGTGAAACTACAATTTTTTGATTTTTTTGTTTTGGGGAAGTGAAGCCAGAATTTTTAATAGCTGCCCCTACTCGGTCTTTAGCCTCATCAACTTCTTTGCTCGCAAGACCGATAAGAGAAAAGTGGTGAAGACCTTTTGATAAATCAATCTCGATATTAATAATGTGTGGGCGCAAGAGTACGGTTTGCGCAGAAAAAACTTTTGCGAAACTCATGATGTATTAATTGTAACACTTTAGAAACTTATAACTAGTAACTTATAGCACATGAAGCCAAAACCAAACTAATAGTTAGAGTTTATATAATTATCTATCATTTTAAACGAATCCAATCTTATTACCTTATCCTCATAAGGTGCGATCATATCCTCGTAGGTTTCTAAATCTTTATGTTTACCAATTTTATTTCTTTTCTTGAATTGATAAACAATTAAATCAAAAGTATTTTTAAGACTTTCATTCTTACGTCCAAACCCTCTCTTAAAAATTACCCAAGCCATACCAAAAAAGTTTTTGTATTTTAAATAAAAAATTCGATCTGCCTTTTCTAAGCCGAGTACTAACATCCTTCTTGTTCCTCCCTCTATAATCCATTCATCTTTTTCAAAAACCTCTTTTGCCATTTCCATATCTTTTTCACGACCTCTAGGTCTAGTAAATTTAACCTCCCAGAAAAAATCGTCTGTGGAATATTTTTGAATCCCATGTTTTTCCGAAAGCTTTTCGGCAAAAGTGGTTTTACCTCTCCCCGCATCACCAATAATAATTATTTCAGTATCTTTCATTTATTGTATAATATCATAAATAAAAAAGCGCCGTACCAAATTTGGTTGTGCGCTTGAAAAGGAATCTAGCTTCATGCTGTCCCTCGATAATACATCTCTGCTTGATATGCAGGCAGCCCTAGACTATGGCCGGGCACCGAAACGATTGAGGTCTCATCCAGAGTTAGCTCCAGAATAAGAATCGGTGATTTCACCCCATTAGCCTTCCTTTTTTCGAACAATGCTTTTTCTTTCTCAAGAAATCGCTCGGTTATTGGAGTGGTATGACGTCCCTTCAAAAGCTTCAGGGCTCCATTTGGGTTATCATAAAATGAGGCGATTTCCCTCATCATGTCCAACGCTGTCTCTCTCCGTACTTCTTCGTGTGGGGTTTGCATTTGTTTAAAGAACGTTTGGTGATAATTTGGTAGTCTTATCAAGAAATACCATACATCATTATTTACAAAATAGCAAGCAAATACAAATCCACCACGACAACGTCGTGGTGGATTTGTATTTTGTTATATGTTATGTGTTACATGTTCCATCTTACCCCATGTGCTCCTTGCAAGTCTTCGCTGAAGGATTTGCACCCATTCGATCTTCCTCGATCTTCTCCCCACAAACTTCACACATACCAAACTTATCTGTATCAAACTTTGCTATAGCATCATTTACTTCACGAAGTTGTGCTTCTAAAGCATTTATCAACGCCTTATTCTCTTCAAGCTCCTCAAACATATCAGCCACATCGCTTTCATCTGCAGGCAATACATCCAAGTCTGTCACTGTTGCCTCCCAATCGTTTGAATCTGGATTCTTTCTTCCCAAACCCGAAAGATCAGCTTCAAGTTGAATTTTCTGCGCTTGTAATATTTCTTTATATTTTTGTATATCTTTCATCAAATTCTAATTTATTGGTAATCCCCTCTTCTTCAAATTTTCAGACTGGATTCCCGCCTTCGCGGGAATGACAGCTTTAGGTCAATTCTATTGCTTAAATTGAGTTGTGGCAAGTCTTTTTACTACTTCATCCAAGGTCTTGAAATCCCTTGCAATAAGTAGAAGCCGATCGCTAATAAATGTGTAATATAACAAAACTTTTCCTGATGGAGTTCGAAGAACTCTGAGGTCTCTATTATTTAATATTTCATCACTAAATTTTAGAGAATTCGCAAGAATATATTTTGGTCTAGACTCAATCTCTTCAATATCTGTTGCCTCCGCTATGTTTGTTGATGTACTTGTAGTAGAGACTTTATTTAATGAGTAAGACGTGGCCTCATTTAAATTCTGTATCTTACCCTGATCCACAACATCAATAAGGTCTTCCTTGTTAAAGAACAAAGTTCCTATATCATCTGCCATGGCTGGCTCCCACTCAAGCATGCCGGCGTAGCTCTGGCTCAACGAACCTGTTGAAAGTAAAATAAAAGGATTTGTATATATTTCATATTTATGAAACCCAAACATAAACTCACCACTAAAAGAACGCTTCAGAGCTGCAGACGCTCTTGTTTCAAGTGCGTACAAAAACTCCTCGGCTTTTATTTTAGCCGTACTTGTACCAATATTTTCAAATATCGGCAAGAAAACAATATTTGCCTCCTTGTTGAAGGTACCACTTCTCGCTAATTCAATTTTCTCAATTATTTCCATACGATCCTTTTTTTCCAAAGTGATGGCGGAAATCTCATCGTATGGAATGATTGATACTATGTTTTGTTTTGAAGTAATTTTTGCGCTCGAACCCCATTTTCCAGCACCTACAAAATACCAAACAGCAAACAGAACAAGTACGGCTAACAAAACAGCAATTACACTTATGAGAATAATGTTTTTATTTTTTGGTGATGTCGGGCTCAATTCTTCCTCATTTTCATTTTCAATTTGCTGTTTTTTTGCTTCTGCCATGGCAATTTTTGCCATTGATATACCGTCTGTTTGAATTGTGTTTTTTATATCATCCGCATATGTTCTCATTGAATGCATCAAAACTTTATCACCAGCCCCTATTCCTGTTTTCTGTTCAGGCTTAATTTCTGTATTATTTGGAGTACCCCCTTGAGCTTTAGCATTTCTCATATCATCAGCAAAAGTATGCATTGGGGAACTTTGTACAGGTGAAGTACCCCCACCTACTGTTGGTTGTATTTTTATTGAGTCGCTATTATTATTTTGGTTGTTCTGTGGTTCCATATGGATTTTTTATAAAGTTTGAATCTGCAGATTTGATAGAGAGATTTATTCTTTTCTTCTCATCAATCTCTTTAATTATAACAGGAACTTCCATCCCTTCCTTCAAAACGTCTGTAACTCTCTGCACACGGAAAGGTGCAATTTCGGAAATGTGAACCATACCTTCGGAACCTGGAGCGAATTCAACAAAGGCTCCGAAGTCCATAAGTCGAGTAACTTTACCCGTAAACTTTTCTCCTGGTTTAAATTCTCTTGTTAAATTATACACTATTTCTCGGGCAGCATCAGCGCTTCCATTCTTTCCTGTGATATAAACCGTTCCATCTTGCTCAATATTTAATTCTGCACCAGTTTTTTCTTGAATTTCTTTAATTACTTTTCCACCGGGGCCAATCACCGCACCAATCAATTCTTTATTGATCACAATTGTTACAATTTTTGGTGCATTTTCTGAAATATTTGGGCGTGGAGCCGGTATTGCATTTGTCATCACATCAAGAATTTTGAATCTTGCGTCTTTAGCTTTTTGCAAAGCCTCAGAAAGTATAGAAAGAGGAATTCCATCTACCTTAATATCCATTTGAATTGCTGTTATACCCTCTTTTGTTCCTGCAACTTTAAAATCCATATCGCCAAATTCATCTTCTGGCCCTTGAATATCTGTAAGTACTTTGTATGTATTTTCATCTTTCATCATAAGCCCACTTGCTATACCGGCAACAGGAGCAGAGATTGGCACCCCTCCATCCATAAGAGCAATGCAGCCCGCACAAACAGCAGCCATTGATGTTGATCCATTTGAAGCCATTGATTCAGCAACAAGCCTGATTGTATAAGGAAAACCTGGTTTTTCTGGAACCACAGCTTTCAATGCTTTTTCTGCAAGCGCTCCGTGACCAATCATTCTTCTGTTTGTTCCACCCATTCTTCCTGGTTCACCGCCTGAATATGGAGGGAAATTATAATGATGGATAAAATGTTTCGAAACAGAATTTTCTGCACCTTCAACAGTAAGGGCATCCTGTGGACCACCGAGGGTTAGCATTGAAAGCATATGTGTTCCTCCTCGATAAAATATTCCCGCACCATGAATCACATTTGAAATACCCCCAGCTTGAGCAAAAAGTGGTCGCACATCATCAAAACCACGCCCATCGGCTCTTTTATTTTCTTCTATAGCACCTTTGTGAATTATTTCATCTACTCTATTTTCAATATAAACCATCGCTGTACGAATTGTCTTTGCGTCAATTTCTTTTGCCTTAAGCATTTCCACCCACTCTTCTTCTATTTCATGAATTCCATCTTTGCCGGCAACCCCTGTAAACACCGCTCCATAAATCTTTGGTTCAATTTTTTCCGCAAAAAGAGCTAGGATTTCAGCAGATAATTCTGGAGCAGGAATTTCAATTTTCTTTTTACCAATCTCAGCTATGATTTCTTTTTGCCAAACTTGAATTTTCTCAATCACTTCTTTTGCTTTTGCAAGAGCTTTTTCTGCAAATTCTTCACCAATTTGTTTTGAGGCCACCTCGATCATATTTATATTTCCATCTTTTCCGCAAGCAAACATTTCCATCACATAATCAGGATTTTCCTCGAAACCAATAGTTGGATTAACCGTAAAACCTTCAATATTCTTAAATGAAGCCAAGCGAATACCAGAAACAGGACCATTCCAAGGAATATCGGAAGTGCCGAGTGCGAGAGATGAACCAATAAGCCCTAAAACATCGGGATCATCTTCACCGATTGAAAGAGTGGTTGCTACAACCTGTATTTCCTTGCGAATATGTTGAGCAAAAAGGGGACGGATTGTTCGGTCGATAATTCTTCCAGAAAGAATTGCTTCATCTGAAGCTTTTCCTTCTCTTCTTTGATATTTATTTCCTAAAATTCTACCTGATGCATAGAACTTTTCTTCGAAATCAACAGTTAAAGGAAAGAAATCACTGTCCTTATCATTTTTACCCATGCAGGCAGTCACCAAAACTACAGTTTCACCATATCGCATCATCACCGAACCGTTTGTTTGGTCGGCAAGGTCATTAAATTCAGCAGTAAGTTTTTTACCACCAAGATCCAATGAGAATTCTTTTTTTATCATTATTTTTGAGCGGGGTCTATACTTTCGAACAGTTCCGAGTAAATTCAATCCTTGATTATATTTCCTTTTTAACCCTACCCCATTTCTGTCATTCCGGCGAAGGCCGGAATCCAGTCTGAAAGATTCGTTATTAAAATAGGCCCATAATCAAAAATTGAAATTCTATCCGGGGTTTTGATGCTCAAAAAGACCTCAAAATTAATTTATTAACGATTGAATTATATCATACTAGCCATTAGGTGCTAGGCCTAAGCCCCTAAAGAACAATTCAAG
>CAZTQI010000023.1:0-8504 GCA_964615805.1 uncultured Candidatus Saccharibacteria bacterium
TTGGTAAAAAAGTGTTCGTAGCTAGTATCCCGCTTCTTTGAAAGCTGGCTACTTCTACTCTCCTTTGCATTAAAGTGGTTTTGACCGGCTTTTCGTCCTACAACCTTGCCGTTTTTAGTCACTTTAAGTCTTTTTGATACTGATTTGTTGGTTTTCATGGAATTGTTTGTACATATTACTCATTTTTTGACTTTTGTAAAGCCTAAAATGCTATTATTGAGTCTTCTTCTTTTCTATAAGGATATTCATACCTTTAGGGCTCTTTTTTGGTTCCTCAGCAATTCGGTACTCTTCGGTGATAAGACTAAGGATTTTTTGAAGTCTTTCCTTAAGAAAATCAATATTTAAGTATTTTGAGCGACCTGGTAGAAATAGACTGATTTGAATTCTGTGGCCCTCCGCAAGCCATTCTAAGGCTCGTTTGGCCTTAAGTTCAAGATCGTGGTCGCCTGTGCCAATTTTAACCTGCAAGGATTTAACCTCAATAACATGCGCCCTTGTTTTTGCTACCTTAGCTTTTTTGTTCTCAAGATATTGGAATTTCCCATTATCCATTATTTTTGCTACAGGTGGGACCGCGTTAGGAGAGATTTCAATAAGGTCTTCGCCGAGCTCTTCAGCTTTTTCCAAAGCCTCTCGAAGTGACATTACACCGTAGTTATTTCCCTCCGCATCAATAACCCGCAACTCTTTAGATCGGATTTGATGATTGATTCTGTATGTTGGTGATGCCACGCTTTGATATTTATTGATTACGATTAATTTAGTTTTGAGTATAACACAAAAATAGAAAAAAACCAGAACGCTTATAATTTAGCGGTCTGGTTGGTCTTGTTAGGTGCCTTCTTTGAAAATCTGGCCATTCCTGAAGATAAGGCGTGTGCGACCTTCTCCAGAATGAATTTCGATACCTGTATTCGGAATGAGTTGAACGAGTGCCACTTCCTTTCCGTGGACAACGACTTCAGGATGGTTGGGAATGATTTTTCTCGCCTTGTGAACATGGATCAGTGCAACGTCACCCGTTCTCGCTCTTTGAACGGTTTCTTTGTGGAGTTCTCCGCAAAGCAGTGTGAGTGCGTTGATACGCTTTGGAGGGTGCTCCCGACAGAAATTGATTTTCCGTCTTGCTCCATTGTTGTGTACGGGGATCCATTTATTTCCTTGTTCCTCGCCGAACTCAATTCCGTGATCAAGGTCACCGCTTCCTGCGTCAAATGTGTAGCATGCCATAATGTACTTCTATTTTTTCGATTTTGTGGTTGTTGCTTCGATTCACACAAAGCCCCTTGCTGTGTATAAAAATCAGCTCCATGAAAGATGATACAACTATATGAGCAAATGTCAACAAAAATGTAGCAAACTCCGTGATCGCGAAGTTTGCTACATTCTCCTTTCTTTCTATTTAAAAATACTCAGTAAGTGCTCTTTTACCTGATCCGCTTCCTTTGTGTATATAAAAAGCTCTTGGACCGTTCCGCTCCCGCGCACAGAGGCTTTTACTCCACCTGTAATGGGAAGAAATTTAATACTCCTTTTTCCGCCTTTAGATTTTGTGACCTTAATTATTCCGATCCCGATCTTGTTTATTAGGTCAATTTTCTGTGCGTGTTTTATGAGTTCAGTACTTGCGTCTGTTGTACTTGAGTGACTGTCGGTTATTATCATATACGAATTTTAACACAACTCTTAACTCATTCAATCTCTTGCCTTCATTCATTGCCTAATATACTATACCTATACTAATTATGAAAAGGAGTAAATATCAGATAGAGGATTGGGGACTAAAGGTTAAAAAATCAAATGCTGGTTTGGGACTTTTCGCTACAAAAGATATTCCAAAAGGAGTTTGTCTTATAGAATACTTTGGTCCTGAAATATCAGAGGCAGAACAATATACAAGTAGAAGTAAATATTTATTTCAAATAAATTCAAAAATTACTATTGATGGGCGAGCGAGAGAAAATATTGCTAGGTATATAAATCATTCATGTAAGCCGAATTGTGAAGTCGAAATAAAAAATAAAAGAGTTTATATTTTTAGTATAAAAAAAATAAAAGCAGGGGAGGAGCTATGCTATGATTATGGAAAGGAATATTTTGACGAGCATATAAAGAAAGGAGGTTGTAAATGTAGGGGGTGTTATAGGTAACAGATAATTTATAACTAATAACATGATTCTATGCGTCTTGGGGTTTAGCCTCAAGATGTTAGTTTATCCACATTTTTAGCTTTGTGTTGTGTTTATAGAAGGGTATATATGTTAAAATATATGTATATATTAAATAATCACTAAAATAATGTTTAAATCAAATATTTTTTCAATCATATTAATTTTGATTCTACTTGCTTTGAATACATATGTTTCAATTCAGTATGTTTCAGTAAATAAGGAATTAAAGGAATTAAAAAATCCAAATGCTACGGGACAAGTTTCAGCCTCCGTTGTGTTGACAGAGGTTTTGGATGTTGTACTAAATACACGACCAACAACTCCTGATGATAGGATTAAGTTAGAGAGTGATATTCGCCAGTTGGGAGATAAGGATATAACAGCACAGTGGGAAAAGCTTGTTGCAAGTAAGGATGCTAAGGCTACTCAAACGATTCTTTTGAAATTGATTGGAATGCTGGAGGACAAAATGGAGGCCGTTCACTAATACTTTTCCCGACCGCTCCGTCAGACAGCCCTGGCTCGCTTCGGCTTCACCAAAAATTTTTTGATTACAAAAAGACCATGCTTTTTGGCTCCAGATTCCTTACAGGAACAGTACACCTTTTGGATTAAATTTTCATAAAATCAATTTAATCTCAAAAGGTCTTTCGATTGAATACTCATTCAATCTCAACTCGGTAAAAGTACAAGCTCACTCCTGTGTGAGCTCAAAATGCAAAATACAATTCAGAATTGGAAAAGAAAAAACCTTCGCGATGTGAATCGGGGAGGTTTTTTGATGCTTTAAATTCTAAAGCATCTATTCAAAAGAACGCATTGAACTTGAATTTTACTCGTGGCACCTGGTATTTCGCTCGAGTCCAAATTTGCTGCAACAAATTCGAAGTCTTCTTCCTTGTCGGAGTAGACCCGAATAAGTGGAGTAAGCGTTTCGTCTTTTAATACTGGACCTATGTTTGCTTTGATTTTGCAGTTTTTAGAACCCGCCGCTTTCAGTTGTTGACGGATTGCTTTGACGACGTTGGTGCTTCGCGCGGGTGCAAACCCGTGTATTTCGATATTCATTTTGTACAAGTGGTTTATATCCAAAATCACTCTAACATAGAAATATTGGTTTGTAAATAGAAAAAACACCTCGCAGGGATGGGGAGGTGTTAAATTTGTTTGCTGGGACTATCCTCCAGAATACGGACTGCATTTATCATTCTTCCGTATTCGATGATGAGTTTTCCAACGGCGGCTTCGCGGGTTGAACCATAACAGCAATATCGCTCCTTTTCTCCTGAGAAATAAGCGATTATTCCACGGCTGTCATTTCCTATGGCGATCGTTAGGTACTTTTCCATACTTAAAATAAGATACACTATATTTGACATCATGTCAATATCTCTAAAAAAAAGAAAAACCTCTCAGTTAGAGAAGTTGTAATATTTTTAGACGTTGAGCCTTTTTAGTTCTTGGGCGAATTTGTGAAGGAATGCTCTTCCTTGGTTTGCTGCGAGCCATTGGATTGTTGCGTTGACAATCCTTATCTCGTCCTCGCTTGGTGGAAGATATTTGCAAGCTGGTGTCCCGCCGAGGTTCATACCTTTTCCACAATCATCATTGCAACGATGCAAAATACTGTCAATTGGGACCAGTCCGAAGTTTAAGCTTCTTTCTCTGGTATTTTCTTTTGCCCAAAGTCTCATCATGATATGTTCGGGGTCTTTCTTCCTCGTGTTTATTGGCAAGGATTCAAGTCTTGCTTTGGAGCGGGGAAGCGTGAGGCCGACTGGTGCAACATACGTTCCGAATGCGAATGGATTCTTTTTTCTTGGCATTTGGTTCCTTTCTGTTGGATCTGGTTGGGAGTTTAGCATAAAGAAGAAAAAAGAAAACACCTCGCCGGGATGTGTCGGAGACGGGGAGAATTGAAGTCATGAATCACTAAATATTTTGTTTCGCGGGCTCACAAAATATGGAGACGGGGCGGAGTTGGTCACGTGTTAATTTTTTGCCGTCGCAAAAATTTTTCACGACCCCGGCTCGCGGTTTGTTCTACTGAACAAACATCGCTGCGCCCGCTCGAGTCCTCCCGCAAAGTGTGCAGACACTTTGCTCCGTCTCCACCTGAATTTTGTAAAGAAAAAACACCAGAAAGTTTTCTGGTGTTTTTTCAACAAAATTCGGGTGGAGGCGGGGAGAATCGGTCACGAGTCACTAAGTATAATTCTTCGCTTCGCTCGAATTCTACTAAGTGCTCTCGACCCCTCACATATAAAATTCTGCTGAATTTTTATGCGAGCCCGTCTCGGTGCCGTCGCACCTGCGACCTTACGAAAGTTTACCAAACTTTCTCACCTCGCCGTCGTTCCAAGTATTCACGACATGCTGTGGCTTTCAATTCCGCACGCAGAACATACCCATGTTCTGCTCCATCTCCACAAAAATAAAAACTCACCATCACTGGTGAGTTTTTATTTTTGTGGAGATGGGCGGAATTGAACCCCCGTCCATTAGAGTTTTTAGAATGAATCTACAAAGTTTAGTTTGATTGTTTTTGTCTTGCGACAATTTAAACAATAATGCTAGTAATCAAACAGCATACATTATTGTCGAGCCCTCCATTTAATTTAAGTGAATGTAGAAGGGTACCACATCACCTGTCCTCGCAAGATTACACCAATCGTTCCCCGCGAGAAATTGGAAACGTTGACGCCGTTTTAGTTTAAGCTAAAGCGAATTGAAAATCAGCCACACCGAAGTATGGTGACTTCACTGCTGTTTTTGCAGTTATGTTTTTTAGCCTTTTTAAGAGTTACTAAAGCTCTACTTTGCACATAGAAAAGTGATTCCAATGTCTAAGCCTGTCATCCCCATATTTAGTCTGTAGCGAGTAGTTTGTAGTGAGTAGAAAATGCAAAATACATTCCTCTACGGACTACTTACTACCTTCTACTAACTATGCTTTCAACGATCTTCCGATATCACGCTCGGTATCTCTTTTTTTGATATCCTGACGCTTATCGAATTTCTTTTTACCTCGCCCAATAGCTATTTCTAGCTTTATGAGCTTACCCTTATTATACAATGAAATGGGTATAATAGTCAATCCTTTTTCGGACGTCTTTTTTTCGATTTCGTAAATTTCCTTTTTCGTGAGGATTAGCTTTCTTGTTCTAGCTGGCTCATATTCTGTGGTTATATTTTTGGGTTGATATGGCGGTATTTCAAGGCCGACAATAAAGGCCTCTCCTCCGCGAATTAACACGTGCGCACCCCCAAGTTCTCCGTGTTTGTTGCGTATGGACTTTACTTCAGATCCAGACAAAACAATACCAGCCTCATATTTTTCGATGATTTCATAGGTTAGCCCAACTTTTTTATTCTGGACAAGGGACATAGGATAAATATAGCATAGAATAGGTTTTCTGTTATACTGGGCTATATATGGCAATAAAAAATCCACTTAAAATTAAAAAAGAACCAAAGGAGAAAATAAAAAAACCGAGCAATGGCTTGATTTCTAATTTGTTATCCGCACTGTTTATTTTCTTAGTCATAGGATCATTGTATTCAATTGTAAGCGAGGTCAACAAGAAAATTCCTGAGATATCACTTTCCCAAGTCGCTTCTGATGTTTCTGCTGGAAAAGTTGCATCCATTGTGGTATCTGGTGAAGAATTACAGCTAACATATAAAGCAGAGGAAGGTAAAGCTGCGGAAGTAAAAAATTCAAAAAAGGAGGTTGGTACAGCTGTCACTGAGACTTTTGCAAAATACGGAATTGCCTCGACCACACTTTCATCAGTTTCGATTGATATAAAAAATGAGTCTGGATTTATGTATTGGTTTTTGAATCTTGCTCCTTTTCTTTTGCCGATTCTTTTTGTTGTATTTTTTCTTTGGTATCTTTCACGACAAGTAAAAGGTGCTGGAATGCAAGCTATGACATTTGGACAATCAAAAGCACGCATCACACAGCCTAATGATAAGAAAACAAGAGTAACTTTTGAAGATGTTGCTGGAGCGAAAGAGGCTAAAGAAGAATTAAGAGAAATTGTTGATTTCCTGCGAAGCCCAAAAAAGTTTTTTGATATTGGTGCGCGGATTCCAAAAGGTATTTTGCTTATGGGCGCGCCCGGCACAGGAAAAACACTTTTAGCAAGAGCTGTGGCTGGAGAAGCAAATGTAGCATTCTTTTCGATTTCTGGTTCTGAGTTTGTGGAAATGTTTGTAGGTGTTGGAGCAAGCCGTGTGCGAGACTTATTTGCAATGGCAAAGGCTGCGGCTCCCGCAATTATATTTATTGATGAAATTGATGCTGTGGGCAGAACTCGCGGAACAGGAATGGGAGGAGGAAACGACGAACGTGAACAAACTTTAAATCAAATACTTGTGGAAATGGATGGTTTTGAGCCAACAGAAAAAGTGATAGTGATGGCGGCAACAAATAGGCCGGATGTACTAGATCCAGCAATACTTCGCCCAGGAAGATTTGATAGGCGAGTAGTTATTGATTTGCCGGATAGAAGCGACCGAGAGGAAATTTTGAAAATACACGGAAGAGGTAAGCCTTTTGCAGAAGATGTGAATATCGGAGTTTTGGCAGAGCGCACACCTGGATTTTCTGGTGCAGATTTGTATTCACTTATGAACGAAGGTGCAATAATTGCTGCTACAGAAGGTCGCAATAAGATTGCACAGTTTGATTTGATACGCTCAATCGAAAAGGTAATGCTGGGTCCTGAAAGAAGAAGCCATTTACTTTCGGTTAAAGAAAAAGAAATCACCGCTTATCATGAAGCAGGTCATGCAATTGTTGCATCAGTTCTTCCTTATGCAGATCCCGTTCATAAGATTTCAATTATTTCTCGAGGACGAGCTGCTGGTTATACACTGAAACTTCCACTAGAAGATAGAAAGCTTCAATCAAAAAATGAGTTTATGGATGATATCGCAATGTCACTCGGAGGATATATTACAGAGAAAATGATTTTTGGTGATGTGACAACTGGCCCTTCAAATGATTTGCAAGTATCAACCGCTTTAGCTAGGGATATGGTAACGCGTTATGGTATGTCGGATAAGATAGGTGCTATGGCTCTTGAGGGTGCTGGAGGGAAACCACTCTTTGGTGGGTCGGGTATGGATGGAAAAGAATATTCCGAGAGAATGGGTGCTGATATTGATTCTGAAGTTTCGTTGATCATGAAAACCGCATATGATAAAGCAGAGAAAATAATTACAGAATACAGACATGTTCTTGACGCTATTGCAAAGAAACTTATCGAAGTTGAAACTATTGAGAGGGAAGAATACGAGGCACTGATTTCAGCTCATGGGATCGCACTGAAGAAAAAAAAGGATATAGAGCATCAATCTTAGAGACGTTCTAAATGTTCTAATGTTCAAAATGTTCTAGGTGTTAAAATTCACTACATTATAATGTAGTGAATTTTTTTTGCATTAGAACAACTACAACATTTACAACAACTAGAACAACCAATGCCTTGACAAGAGTTGTGTAAATTTGTTATGTTCTTTTTGGAAATGGTTCCAAGGAATAAACTTCAACAATAGAAGCTATAAAAAATGCAAATTGAAATTATGCTTTATTTTATGCGAAACGGAGAGCTGAACGCACTTCTTGGTCGCTATGGATATATGACAGAGGCGTCTGCTTCTGATTCACAACCACGAAAGGGTCATTATCGGCCAACTGCTTGCGCGGAGGCTGATAATGCAAGTATTTCAACGCTTGTTGGTATTTTACAGAAAGAACTTGGTTCCGAAGTGATATCTGAGCTTGTGCCGATTCTCCCTGAAGTTAAAAAAATGAGGCACGCCACAAAAGAGCGATACATCAGTGTTATTCCCGCTAAGGCTGTGGAGAAGATAAAACTTCCATTTTATTCTGGATGTCTCCGTCCTATCAGAATGGTTGATGTCGCAGACATTGTTGAAGTGCCTGCCGACAGGTCTTGGGTATTCAACCGAATCCCTATGACAGCAGGAGAAGGTTGGAAAGATTTTGTTCAAGAGGGCTTCACACTTCTGTTGAAGTAAAATTTATACAGGATATCTTTAGCGAGGTATCTTTTTTTATGATATAATGGAACTACTAAGTAAGGTTTGATATAAACACTGCTCTAAAAATAATAATATGGCAAATAAATTGACATAAAATAAGGAGTGTAATTGCGACTATATTTTATGTCATCCTCGCGAATGCGGGGATCCAGGTTGAGACTTGATTTGATAAGAATAGACAAAAAACTCTTCGTTCCGAAGAGTTTTTTGTCTATTTTGTGCGCGCACTAGGGTTCGAACCTAGGACATTTC
>CAZTQI010000024.1:0-4748 GCA_964615805.1 uncultured Candidatus Saccharibacteria bacterium
GTTACGTCTTTCTTCTTTCAGTTCATGATTTCTATCCCCATAAACACTTTCCATAACCAAATAAGTTGCATTGTCCAAGTCTTCAGTGTCTCGCAAAAGTGGAGTTGGTGTATTCCCTAAATCCCCAGTAAACACAAGTTTTTTGCCATTCCTCCTAAACTCAATCATCACAGCTCCAAGAATGTGGCCAGGGTCTTTGAAATATACCTGAACCGAGTCTCCAATAGGTGTGATTGTGTGATACGGAATCATCTTCCACATATCGAGTGCAAGCCTAACATCATTTTCATCATAAAAAGGAAGAGTGCCATCTTCCTGCGCCTGTCTTGCTAAAATAATAAGTGCATCTGCAAGCATAACTTCAGCAAGTGCTTTTGTCTCTGGTGTAGAATATATCACACCCTTAAAACCATCATGGACAAGCTTTGGAACCCGACCAATATGGTCCATATGTGCATGCGTGACAAAAAGAATATCAACATCCGCGGGATCGTATACAAAAGGTTTTCTGTTTTCTTCATTATCGAGCTTTGTTCCCTGAACCAGGCCACAATCAACAACAATTTTTAGCTTTCCTGTTTCAAACAAAAAATTTGCACCAGTAACAGTGCCAACACCACCATGAAAATGTAATTTAATTCCTGACATTTTTTTCTAAGAAATACCAACCAGCAATCAATGCCCCTATAATATCATCAAACATATCTTTAATACTATCTATTCTATCCACAAGTGAATAAGAAATTAAACCAAATTGTAATTCAAAAACCTCCCACAAGAAACCAACAATGAAAATTATTATAACTGAGACAAGTAGTGTTTTTTTTGAATTATTTAATAATAAATTCTTCAATGGAGAAAAATATATTGCCCACAAACCCATTGAAGACACGATCATACCTCCCATAATATGCATGGGAATATCTACCCATTTATAAGTCCAGTATAAATAAAATTTTAAAGCCAAATAGTGACACAGTGCAATAAGAATAGCGAAGAGCATTATTTTAACAAGAACTTTTTTTCTGTGTATCTCCATCAAGATAATTGTATCATAAATTACAAGATTTAAGATGTAGGATTTAAGATTTAAGAATGAGAAGAAAATACCAAGCTATAAGCGTGACATTTTCTTAATTATGAATTTATAATTATTCATAAATCCTAAATCTTGAATCATAAATCTTTTTTGTATAATCAAAAAAACTTCCTTATGGAAGTGTTTTCGATGGGGAGCGTGAGAATATTCTCCTTGGTATAAAACCCAAGTGGGTGTCCGCAAATGAATTCATCGGATCGCACAAAAGTGCGTTCAACCAGAATTCAAAGATATAAGACTCCCTGAGAATGTTTAATCGGAGAATATTCTCAAACTCCCTACACATAATTATACACCTCTTAATTTTTGTGCAAATCTTGTATTAATTAAAAAATATTGTAATTAAAAAAAGCACCACAAACTTTATTGCGGTGCCAATACTTCATCGGGCCATTTTCACGATTTGCCCAGGAATACCTCCACGATCATAGCGTTCTTCGAAACACCCGAGAATGACTGGATTAATAGGTGCGGAACGAGGACCAGCCTTTTGATTTCTTTCCTGATCTTCCACATCATCATGTCTACCTGGTATAGACCTTGCTTTTGTTGAATCTGGAATATAACCAATGTTCCCTTCTGCTGTTAGGTTTGTACTCATACATTAATCACATTACGCCGATTTAATAAAAAGGCAAGGCATACTCTAGCTATTAGGCTCTAACTTGAATACAAAAGAGACTTTTCCTTCGGAAAAGTCTCTTTCATCAACCAACTATCATAGTTTTTAAATTTGACCGAAAATGTGTGTTTTTTGGAAACTTGGGAGGAGTGGCGACGACGGACAGAGAAAATTTTTAGCAAAAAATTTTCGTGTTCCAAAAAATACGCATCGAGGGGTAATTTAAAAACTATTCCAAAATCCCATCTAAGTTCACATCATACAAAATCTGCTCCTGAACCAATCTATATCCGATGATTTCTTCATCCTTGAACCAATGCTTGATTTCCTTTTCTGCTTCCTCCACTGTACCTGTGGCGTGAATAAGATTTCGAACAGATCGCCCATCGGTGTCTGACATTTGATATGAATCGATAACAAAATCTCCTCGAATTGTTCCCACGTCTGACGAAAGAGGTTCTGTACCACCAACAAGCTTCCTTACAACAGATACTGAATGTGCCCCCTGCCACACCATCGCAATTGCTGGACCTGATGTAAAATATGCCTTAAGTTTTTCAAGCAAAATTGTTGTAACTTCTAGAGGATCCTCTGTTGGTGGAGTTAGTCCTTTCTTTTTGTAATTAGCAATTGTTTTTTCTCCTGTAATCTGTCTCCACTGCGGATCAAGAGTATAGTGAGCTTCAACAAAATCAGCTTTTGGTACAAGCATCTTTAAAGCAACAAGCTTCAAACCAGCTCTTTCAAATCTTTTAATTATTTCTCCAATAAGTGAACGTTGCACACCGTCTGGTTTTATAACAACCAAGGTTTTTTCGTCTTTAAAATGTGTAGTCATGGAATTATAATACTCATTTTTTCACAAAAAACAAGCGTTAAAATTCAAAATTATCTTGGGGCTACTATCACCACAAACTCCCCTCTAGTTTTTTCTGGAGTATCTGTAAATATTTTTAGCAACTCTTCCGCGGTACCCACAAGAGCGTCCTCAAAAATTTTTGTAATTTCTTTCGCCACCACCACCTTCCTATCTGGAGTAAATTTCTGCAACGATTCAAGAGTTTTTAATAGCCGATGTGTTGATTCATAAAAAACCATCGCCCTTTCTGAAACCGCAATTTCCTTAAATAAAGTTTCTCTACCTTTTTTATGTGGAAGAAAACCCAAGAACGTAAAGTCCTGCACGGGCACACCAGCAATAGAGAGTGCGGAAGTGAGAGCGCTTGCACCAGGTACAGCAACCATCTTTGGTGCTTCAATATTTTCTGGGAGGTCGGTCCTCCGGAAATATTCACGAATTTTTGAAATCAAAAGTGAACCAGGATCTGAAACCGCAGGAGTTCCTGCATCGGATACGAGCGCAAGATTTTTCCCCTCATTCAACAATTCAATAATATAGTCAACTTTTTGAAGTGTACTGTGGGCATGATAGCTCAAAGTTTTTGTATGAATATCATAATGATTTAAGAGCTTTTTTGTCACACGGGTATCTTCACAAAGTATCACATCCACTTCCTTGAGTATACGAAGTGCCCGAAGAGTAATATCTTCTAAATTTCCTATTGGGGTTCCAACGACGTATAAGGTAGACATAAATTTGTTCTAATTGTTCTAGCTGTTCTAATGTTCTAAATGAATTGATTTTTCTTGTAAACACTTCCTCTTATGGCGACTTTTAGCACCAAAATCTCTTTTTCCAAAAATTCAAAAATAAGTCGGTGGTTGCCAATACGAAACCTATAAATATTTTTCCCTCCAACAATATGCTTTGCAAAATCAAGTGGATTATTTTGCGAAAGAAAAAACTCTAATTTATTTAGTATCCTTAATTGAAGTCTCTTATCAAGCCTCAAAAACTCTTTAGTAGCATTATTTGAGAAACTATAATTCATAAATTTATATCCCCATCATTTTCTTCAATTGTTTCGAGCTCACTTTGCCAGATTTTTTAGAAAGTTCAAGCTCTTTTAAAAGCTCAGGGCTTGCACGCTCTTCTTCATAATCTTCGATAGACATAAGCACAGCTACCCTTTTACCGTTTTTATTTATAGAGACAGGTGAAATACGAGCTTCGTCCAAAAGCCTTCCGAAATTATTTTTCGCCTCTTTTGCTGTAAATGTTGTTTGAGTCATATATAGCCATTATAGCCAAAGTAGCTACTTTGTCAAGAGTTAAGATTTGATATCTATTTTGTGAATTTTAATGTAGCTAAAATATCCTCTACAATAGTAATTAAATTTTCTCCCCCTGGAAGCGGAGCGTTAGCTTGAATCAACAGAATTTTGCTTCCCCCTAAATCAACAGCTATTTCTTTAGAGGCTGGAGCGAGGCCTTCCGGCACAGACAGATGCTCATAGGACTTAATCAATACTTCATGTCCATTAATCACTTTCTCCGAGTATTTTATTTCACTAGTTTTTATTGGAAAACTTGTTGTAAAAACCTGTAGGTCAAAAATTTTTTTATAATTCAAAAGCTTCCAATTATCAAATTTATCACTAATTTTTACAATTGAAAATAATACATACACACTACCTGACGGTGGGTAACCAGTGTATTTGATGTTGTTATCTATCGAAACCAAGTGAGATCCATTATTTACTTCTATTTCATCAATAAGGGAAAGAGACCAATCTTGAGGATATTCAAAAGAAAATCCGTATTTTTCATTTGTATATGTTTTCCAATCAGCAGAAACTGGAGATGTTAAATTACTATTTTCTTCAGACGTTTTATTTAAAACCTCAGCTGTAGCTGCCCACCATCCTTTATGATAACTTTTAGGGCATTTGTAATCACATAATGCACTGTTGTCACAAACCTTTCCTGTTTTACTTTCACACTCCTCCTTGGTTTGATACATTATCGAATCATCATCAACTTTATTTTGTATTGAATAATAATAAGCACCTCCTCCTGCTAACAAAACAATACTAGCAATTATTGCTATTAAAATAGGAACAAAACCTTTTTGTTTTTTTTTGGTGTAATTATAGCAAAGTTAGTAATTGGGTGCTAGGCTCTAT
>CAZTQI010000024.1:4758-8020 GCA_964615805.1 uncultured Candidatus Saccharibacteria bacterium
ACAAGTATTTCTCTGTTGAGAAATCTTCTGAACACACCTCGCACCGTCGTGCTCCGGTCTTGCGCTTGAAAACTCTTTCAAGCTCACCCGGTCAAGTCGGGAATGACAGGGAATACAGACCTGGATTCCCGGGGGTACCCGAGAATGACAATACGGGGATAGGAATTCGAAGAAGGGCTTTTGCTACGCAAAAGCCCTTCCTTGTGAATCCTATTTCTTAATTTTTCTTTTTTAATTTTTAATTAGTTCCTCTCCCACCTCATATATATTCCCCGCTCCCATCGTTACAAAAATATCTCCTTTTGATAAAGTCTCGTAAGCGTAGGACTGCAAATCAGACAATGAATTGAAAACAACAACATCTTCAGAATGCTTTGCCATTTCGTCACATAAAATTTGTGATGAAATAGTTCCGTCATCTTTTTCGCGTGCTGCGTATATTGGTGCAAGTAAAATTTTATCTGCATTTACAAAAGCCCCTGCAAATTCACTTATGTGATCCCTAGTCCTAGAATATAAATGTGGTTGAAATGCAACAATTATTTTTTCTATTGGATATTTTTTTCGAAGTGCATCTAAAGTAGCTTTAATTTCTGTAGGGTGATGTGCATAATCATCATAAACAATAGCCCCCGACTTTGTTTCACCTTTTAATTCTTGCCTTCTCCACGTACCTTTAAAACCCTTCAATGATTCAGCTGCCTTCCTCGGAGAAATACCCAAAACATGAGCAACGGCTAAAGCTGCTCCGGCATTTGATTTATTATGCTCACCAAACGAACTCATCTCAAACTGCATATTTCTGTATGATGAATAATCTACAAGTTTTGCATTTACATCTGAAACTACAGATTGTATGTTTTCATTCAATACATCAGCAATAAGATAATCCTGTGGTTGCAACTTATTTGAAAATTCAGTAAAGGCAGATTGAATATCTTTCAAATCTTTATAATAATCTAGATGGTCTGCGTCAATATTTGTGATCACTATCATCTTTGGATTTATGTTCAAGAAGGATCGTCGATACTCGCAAGCTTCTACCACAAGGTAAGGACCCTTTCCAGCAATAAAATTACTATGCTCCTCCTTAAGTATTGAACCCACAATAACTGTCGGATCCAAATCATTATCTTTAAGAATTTTTGCAATCATTGCTGTGGTTGTGGTTTTTCCATGAGTCCCCGAAACAGCGATTGTATATTTTTCTTTTGAAACAACCCCTAGCATTTCTGGATATGAAATGACTGGAATATTTAATTCTTTTGCCTTAGCTACTTCTGGGTTTTCATCTGGTACAGCAATCGTTCTTACAACCAAATCTGTATCATCCTGAAGATGACTTGCTTCATGACCCTCAAAAATCTTCACACCCATGTTTAGAAGCTCATGGGTTACCGGAGAAAGAGATGAGTCAGACCCTGTAATTTCCTTACCTTCCAAAGAGAGCATTCGAGCAATAGCAGAGACACCGATACCCCCAATGCCGATGAAATGTACTCTTTTTATTTTTTTTAGATCAATCATTATTTTTTATATTTTGTAAGCATATGGGTCGTAAATTTTTAAGCACGAATTTTTAATTTTTAAATAATGTTTAAATTTATAATTTTGAAACATTAAAAAATTATTTAAAAATTAAAAATTACAAAATTAAAAATTATCCAATCAGATGCTCTCCACCACCATCATATTATTGTGCGCATTCTCCCCAAATGGCGAACCAGATACTACCACAATCTTCTCCCCCACTTCAGCCATTTTATTATCCAGAAGATATTTCTTAACATATTCAGTTGCTGTACTTAAATCCTCAAACTGCTCAACTATCAAAGGATGCACACCAAATGAAAGTTCTAATTGTCTAAAAGTTATTTCGTTTGGAGTAAAAGCTAAAATTAATTGTGCTGGTTTGTATCTTGAAATCATACGCACACTATCTCCTGATTTAGTGAGACAAATGATATATTTTGCTCCAACTTTATTCGCGATTTTTGAAACTGAAGATGTGACCAATTCCCCACGCTCCGGAATTTCCTCTGTGGGTACATTTTGCGATAGTTCTTTTTCCGCAATTTCTTTTTCTACGCAAATAGCAATCTTTGACATCTCAACAACTGATTCAACTGGATAATCTCCGAGAGCCGTCTCTTCTGAAAGCATTACTGCGTCAGTACCGTCAAGAATAGCATTTGCAACATCTGATACTTCTGCTCGAGTAGGCACAGAAGAGAGCACCATAGACTCCATCATTTGTGTTGCGGTAATAACCGGCTTACCTACCTCATTACATTTTTTGATTATCATTTTCTGAAGTGCTGGGACTTCCTCAAGAGTTACCTCAATAGCCAAGTCTCCACGAGCCACCATCACCGCATCTGTTGCTTCAATTATTTCATCAATATTTTTTATTGCTTGTGGTGTTTCAATCTTTGCAACAATCATAGCCCTCGAATTCATTTCATTTAAAATCTTCCTTAGTTCAAGAATATCCTCCCTAGACCTCACAAATGAAAGTCCGACAAAATCAATCTTGTGTTCAATTCCAAATTTTAAATCTTCTTTATCCTTATCGGTTAAAGAAGAAACGGATAGCAAAGCATTGGGAATATTTACTCCTTGTGAACATTTCAACTCACCTCCCACCAAAACTTTACATAAAACATTATTACCTGAAATTTCTACCACCTCGAGTTTTCTTTGTCCATCGTGAAGATATATGAAATGTCCCGTAGCAACCTCTTTCGCAAAATTTGGATAATTTATTGAAACATGATTCTCATCACCTTCCACTTCATCGGTCGTGATTGTAAAATTTGATCCTTCAATCAAAATAATTTTTTCTTCTTTAAATTTTCCTATACGAATTCTTGGCCCACACAAATCCTGAAGCACGGCGCATTTAATTCCCGTCTTTTCTGAGGCGCTCTCTAGGTTTTTTATTCGATTCGAATGATCAGCAAAATCACCATGACCGAAATTTAAGCGCATAACATTCATTCCCGTTTTGAGAAGTTTTTCAATCATCTCTTCAGACTCTGTCTTTGGACCGATCGTGCAAACAATTTTTGTTTTTTTAATTGGGGTCATTTTTGAGTTTATTTATCTTTTGTTTACCAAATAATACATGAGAAACGCCTATTTTCAAAACCTCTTTATCTTTGTTGTTTGTGTCCGTATTCCAAACTAAAGTGAGATTTTGTTTTTCCCGAGCATCTGGAGGCGCAAAGCATGGTCTTTTTGTAATCAAAAAGTTTGCGCC
>CAZTQI010000025.1:0-7979 GCA_964615805.1 uncultured Candidatus Saccharibacteria bacterium
TTGATTTTTCTAAACCTGCGTTTAAGTTCATGATGATGATTAATTAATTGTTAATTATATATGAAACATGGAACACATAATATGGAACAAAACCTCTCACCTCTGTCATTCCCGCGAAGGCGGGAATCTAGTCTGAAAATGCTTTTGTATTTAATTCAGAAACTCAAATTCCTACCGACTGGATTTCAGCCTCCGCTGGAATGACAATTCGGGATGTTGAAATGACAGACTACCAACCGAAGAAACCTTTTACCCTACTCCACAAGCTAGGTTTTGATTCACTTGTAATGTTTGGAGATGAATTTGTTGTACCTGTGACTTCTATGATTAGCGGGAGTGGTGAGGCTTTGGTTGTGAGGGTGTAGGTTCCTGGTTTCTTTGGAGCTGTGAGGTTTAGAGTTAATTTGTCTTCTGTTTTAGTAAATGTTACTTCTTTGTTTAGGAACGATCCTTTTGCTTCTGTGTTTGTTGTTGGTGTGAGTGATATTGTGAATTTTGTATTTGCTGGAACCTTAAGTTTTTGTATTATTGGATTTGTTTTGTTTCCTGAAAGTAATGTTGTGATAGGTAGAGTTGTGTCTGTTTTAAATTCTCCTTTTGTATTTCTGGTTGGTAGGCCTTTCGTGTATGCACTCCATATTCCAGGAACATTGTTTGTTATATTTGGAATAGCGATTGACTTTCTTTGTAGATTAAGCAATGTTTGTGCCGATGATATTCCTAGAGTTTTTAGGTATTCTGTTAGCTTTGTATTTGATGATATGTAATTTGGAAGTGGTGAGAAGAGGAAGCTGTTGATAGCCGTAAGGAAAGAGAATGAACCTTTCTTGTCGTCTCCGAAGGTTGGGAGTTTTGTGAATGTGATTGGTTTGATGTTTTGTATTGGGAGGGTGATTTGGTTTATGGTGTTAGGAGTGAAGGTTGGGGTGCGGGAGCCGGAGTTGGTGGGTGATGCTGATGAATTGTTTGATTGTGTAGATTGTGTGATTGGACGATAAGTTACAACTGGATTACGTCTTGTTCCTCCAGTTTGAGCTGAGTTACACACCGCAGTACCGTCTATGCTTTCTGCTACATAATTATCTGAGTTTGTAATTGTGATATTTCCACCTTGCCCTACAGCACCACAATTACCTGAAGCATTACCCCCATTTGATTCTACCGTTGTACTTGCAACAGAACCATCTGAGTTTGTGATTATAATCGTTCCTCCATTACCTCCGGAAGTTGTTCCATTTGACCCATTTGCGTATATAGCTCCTGTGGTTGATGTGGCTATTGTGACATCGCCCGCGGACTGACCGCTTGATGAACCACTTGTGTTAACAGCTTCTGTAATCCTTATTAATTTAAGAGATACATCAAGACCTCGTGCAATAAGACCTCCTGTAATAGAGTATCCTGTTGTAGTTGCGGTTGATGTTGCAGATGTACCCCAGAGCTCAACATCAATAGTTGCAGTACATGTTCCCGTTACATTTCCAGCAAGGTAATAATATGGACGAGTTGCTTCATCGAGAAGGTCTGTTCCACAAGACGTATATATAGGAACAGTATTATCGTATGTGAATATAATATTTTTTTCGGTGATTCCTCCAGCAACAACACTTAGTATATATCTAGTACCTCTGAGTGAGAGGGTATTTGAACCAGCTGTTGGGCGAGCAATATCTACACCGTCTTGCGAACAATCAGCTGTATCTGTTGTTGTCCAATTATCATAAGAATATTCACAAGTTGTTGAATTACCCCAATCTATATTAGGAAGCCATTTTGTAACAACCTGACTTGCAGTAGGAAGATTTGAAACTATCTCTGGAGTTACCGAAGGATTTGAACCAGTATCAAACCAACCTCCGTTAAGTGCTTTGAAAACGTTAGTTGTTATATCGTAAATCGCACTTGCTATATTAACGACAACTCCTTGAGCAATAATAATCCAATCATTTCTCCCTCCATCAGTAAGGAAGTTTCGAGTAGTTGAAGCGGCGGCGGTAAAGATACGTATTACAGGGGCAGAATTATCAGGAACAGTATATGTTTTATAAATTGAAGAATCACCATAATTAATAGCAAAAAGTCTATCTCCTGTAGCGTTAGAAGTAACACCCTGCCAATTTGTAGTACCAGAAATAGTCTGTCTTTGCCATGATTGCCCATCATCTGTTGATACAAATATTTTACCGACAGAAGATTCATTCCCGACTGTTGAAACAATCAAAACCTCTCCGTTTGAAGAATAATGTACTGATGAGATAGTTGAATCAAAATCTTGTCCCACCCAACTTACAGAAGAGTTATTTGATATGAGCAAGATATTAGACTCAGCAACAATTGCTAATTTTTGTCCAGTAGCATCTGAAGTGATTAATCTCAAAGGCAATCCTACATCACCTCTTCCACCAAAAACAGACCAGTTCGCTCCAAAATCTGTAGATTGCCAAAGCGACGAGCCGACGTCTCTAGTTGCAAACAAATATTCACCATTTGCAGAAGAAGTGATTGAGGTCCAATTTTGCAATTCGGTTCCACTTACAGAAGACCAATTCTCACCAAAATCTGTAGATCGCCAAATCGAGCCTCCACTCGTAACAGCCACAAGATATTGACCATCTGCAGAAGAAGTGACTGAGGTCCAAACTTGTCCTTCGATACCATTTGCATAAGACCAATTCTCACCAAAATCTGTAGATCGCCAAATCAGACTTCCGTTTGTAACAGCCGCAAGATATTGACCATCTGCAGAAGAAGTGATTGAAGTCCAAGAATTCCACTCGCTACTACTTACATAAGACCAATTCTCACCAAAATCTGTAGATCGCCAAATCAAACCTCCGTTTGTACCAGCCGCAAGATATTGACCATCTGCAGAAGAAGTGATTGATGTCCAAACTTGTCCTTCAGTACCTAAAATCTTTACCCAAGGTGCTGCAGAAATACTTACAGTCCCATTATTATTAGATAGAGCACCATTGAATGTTGTTGTACCAACAATATTTCCATTGTTCGTACCTGAACCATTAAAAACAGCTCCGTTTGTTGTGATTATATTAATATTATTTTGTGAACCATTTTCAAATACAATCGATTTAACAGCCGCCCCATCTGAACTATTTTTTGTTATATTAGAATACACATATACGTCATCACCATAAGATGGGATAGTTTGTGCAGGTTGTGTAAAGGCAGCATCACTCCACCAATTTAATACATTCCCCCAATCTCCATCAATTGGAGCTTTATCTTTAAAATAAAATCCTGAATATCCATAATATGTAGTTAGCCCCAATACAGTCCCGCCCAAAGGTCTTACTACAGGAGAATGCACCTCAGCATTACCTGATACATTTCCAATGTTAGTTGAACTATCATTAAAAACCGAATTACCTGACACATTTCCACCAATATCATTAGTTGAATTATCATTAAAAATCGCATTGTACGACACGGTACTGAAGTTTACGGATCCAGTATTAAAAACTGCGTTATCTACAGTAGCATTATTACTCGACCCTGAATCAAAAGAAGCATTACCGTATACATAATTATAATTACTCGACCCTGAATCAAAAGAAGCATTACCGTATATAGAACCATAATTACTCGTTCCAGAGAACTTAGTATCTCCTATAACCATCCCAGAATTATATGAATATCCCATAAAGTGAGCATCGCCCTTTATGGTACTCACGTTATACGAATCTCCATAGAAATTATATCTAGTGATTGGGAGACCATCATTGCCATATACAACACCCTCTACAGCACCTGCCCACGCAGCACTTCCATCAAGATTAAACGTTCCTGACTCAGCACTCGTCATTCCATTATTATAATAAGTGGTATTGAAAGTTGCATCACCTAATACTGTTCCATTATTGTATGAGCTTCCATTAAAAACAACTTGAACGGTTGCCGGAATGCTAGCAGTATTATATGACTGATCATTAAAAATAAGTTGTGTAACGAGCTGTCCATTAGAATCAAATATTGAACCTTGAACAGTACCCGCCCAAGGTATAGTAGATGAGATAGTAAGAATTCCTGATTCAGCACTATTTGAGCCAGAATTATAATAAGTAGTATTGAAAGTTGCATCACCCACAACACCACCGTAGTTATATGCATTGTCATTAAAAGTAGCATTTCCATAGACAGAGTAGGCATTAGAAGACCCGTCATTGAAAGTCCATGTTCTTTGACCTAGCCACATTTCACCTGAGGCCCCCGCCCACTGAGGTGATCCTCCACCAGTATCTTCAACAGTAATATTTCCAGTCAAGGTAAAACCATTTGTTTCTATCGCAACCTCATTGGATGAAATAATCATACAAGGAGTTGTTGAACCGACATCAATATCTGCTGTTAAGGTATACGTTCCTGGTGCTGCCAACTCTCCACAAGTAGAAATATCTCCAGGAAGCAAGACATCAGCTTTTACATCCTGTGCCAAACCAAATAGTGAAAAAACAAAAAGGACTCCCAGAAGGACTCGTAAAAATATTCTTTTTGAAAAAGTTGATGACATAAATTAGTTTGTCTGAGAGCTGTTTGTAGTGACAATTTCAGGTTCCAGAGGTTGTTCTGTTAAAGACGGCACGGATTCCGGCATCAACCCTGCGGGTGATTCAACCTCATTTGTATTCCCAGTTAAAATATTAACCACATTAGATATAGCACCTTCTACAAAACCAACAACAACCTCTACCACATTAGACGCTTCATTTATTAATTCTGCTTCCGTTCCAGTTGCAGCATCACCTGTATTTGTAGTAGGTGAAGTTGTAGCAACCTCTTCAGCAATAGTTGTTGAAGCTGTACTTGTTCCAACAATTGAATCCACAAAATCAGCAACGGCATTTTTAACGGTTTCGAATATACCAACAGAAGAATCTGTTGATGATGCCTGATTAGTACTTGTTGCGTTTTCTTCGGTTGAGGTTGAGACCTGCTCTTGATTTACAATTGTTGATGTAGCGGTAACTTCCGTCGAAGTAGCAACTGAGGCAACCGCCACAATAGAAAAAGAGACAACTCTTTTTACGGTTATAATTTCATTCGATATAACTCCCTGAACTATAATCTTATCGTCTATTTTTAAATCCAAGAAAGTGATAGGTGTATAATTTTTAGTTTCAATTTTGACACCCTTATCTATATCTAAAACGTAGACTTTATCATCTGAGCTTTGAACAGATATTGATGTACTACCTAAATCTGTAATAACACCCACAACACTAAAGCTTTTTCTCTGATTTATTTTTTCAGGAATTACTTTTGAAATTAAGGTATCTGCCTTTGAAATTCCCCAAATAATTCCAGATGCTACAATAATTACAGACAGAGCAAGAAAAATATCTGATTTTAGAGATCTTTTTTGGAAGATTATACGTTCAACAATTTTGATTTGTTGTGGAGATTTTTTGCGAAGATCGAGAAAGTTTTTAAAGCTCATATATACTATATTTTAGCATATTTTTTAATTAACTCCCCCTATTTTAGATGTGGATAACCCGGTGGTAGTTTTAATTAAAAAAACAATAATATCATAGACAATGCTATTAAATTTCTCGACAAGATATACAAAAACCCCAATAGTATTATAGACAATGCTATTGAGAATATATCACCCAAACAAAAGAGCGAATTTTCTGAAAGAAAATCCGCTCTTTTGTTTTAAATTTTTTCAGACTGGATTCCGGACTAAATCCGGAATGACAATCAGGTTTTTACTACGGACTACCTACTACTTATTAAAGACTAATTACGCCTTCTTGAAAGGAAATCCAATAGTTTCTAGAAAAGTCAGAACCTCTTTCTTATCTTTCTTGTTTGTTACAACAATCACTGACATTCCAAAAATATCTTTAATATCTTCATCGGCTGTTTCTGGAAAAATTGTATGTTCTTTGATACCTAGTGTGTAGTTACCCATTTCATCTACACCATTTCTTGAAATACCACGGAAGTCTTTTGTTCGAGGAATAGAAATATTGATAAGTCTATCAAGAAAATCAACCATTCTAGGCCCTCGAAGTGTTACTTGGTATCCACTTAAATCCCCTTCTCGTACCTTAAATGTAGCGATTGACTTCTTTGCAACTCGAGGAGCCGGCTTCTGTCCTGTAATTTTGTTCAATCGATTTTCAATAAGCTCAACTTTCTTTTTATCTTTTTGTGAACCAACACCAACAGACACAATAACCTTTTCAATCTTTGGAGCCTGCATTTTGTTTTTGTAACCAAAATCGGCCCTCATTGTATCGTAGGCTTTTGCAATCTTTTCTTTTACTGATATAAATTTTGACATAATAGTATTTATTTTATTTCTTTATTGCTTTTCTTTGCAATTCGAATTTTTTTACCAGCTTCCATTTTGTAGCCAACTCGTGTTGTCTTTCCACCTTCAACAATCATAACGTTTGAAACGTTGATAGGCATCGGTCTTTCAACAATCTGACCTTTTCCTGCTCCTTTTGTTCCTTTTTTTACATGCTTTTTTACAACATTTACACCATCAAGAAGAACTTTGTTCTCCTTTGGGAAAGCACGAACAACAGCACTTTTTTTGCCCTTGTCCTTGCCTGTCATAACCATTACATTGTCGCCTTTGCGGATCTTCATGATAATTTTTAATTTTTAATTTTTAATTTTTGAAATAATTTCTTAATTTTTGAATTTTGAATTCGGGTCTGCGTAAGTCTGCGTACAGTCTGCGTTAATCCGCGAGGATGTACTCATCCTACACGATCTCCGGAGCCTTAGATGCAATTGTTTGAAATCCTTTTTCTGCGATTTCTCTTGGGATAGGACCGAATACTCGTCCTGCAACTGGTTCATGCTTTACCTTATCGATAATAACTACTGCATTTTCATCGAATCGAATATATGATCCGTCTTTTCGTCTGAAAGCTGATTTCATTCGAACAACTACAGCGTGGCAAACATCCTTTTTCTTAATTTGCTTTCGTGGCTCTGCTTTCTGCACTGAAAGCACCACCACTTCACCTAATCGAGCATATCGCTTCTTTGATGAACCAAGTACCTTGAAAACCTTTCCGATTTTTGCTCCGGAGTTGTCTGCAATCATTACAATTGTTTGTGGTTGTATCATGGTAGTTTATTTAATTACGATAAAACTCTTATCTTTAGAAATCGGTCGACATTCCTGAATTTCTACGATATCACCGACTTTGCAAACATTGCCAGCATCGTGAGCTTTAAACTTTTTCTGAGAACGAATAAACTTTCCATATTTTGGATGTTTTTCGTATCGCTCGATTTTTACAACAGCAGTATCCTTCATTTTTGTAGAAACTACTGTTCCCTTAAAAATTCGCCCTGTTGTTGTCTTTTGTTCTTTGTTAATTGTTGTCATATTATAGTATCTTTTTCTATTTTCTAGAATTAAGCTCAGTTAAAATACGAGCCACATCCTTTTTTAGACCTTTGGCTTCCTTCACGTTCTTTGATTTACTGTGTGCAATACCAAATCGAATCACACGAAGAGCTTCCCTCTTATCTCCGAGCTCTTTTACTAAATCTTTTTCATTTTTTGTTGATCGTTCTGCCATATTAATTTTATTATTCTTCGCGAGCGATTATTTTGCATTTAACAGGAAGTTTTGTTGCAGCCTTTCGTAGAGCCTCTTTTGCAACTTCTGGTGTTACACCATCAACTTCGAAAAGAACTCGTCCTGGCCAAACCTCGAAACAATATCCCTGCACATCTCCCTTACCTTTACCAAGCTTTACTTCAGCTGGCTTCTTTGTAAATGGTCTGTCTGGGAAAATTCGAATCCACATTCGTCCTGTTTTACCAAGTGTTCGAGAAATAACCTTTCGAGCTGACTCAATTTGCTTTGACTCAACACGCCCTTGTGTTGTTGCTTTTAAACCAAAACTACCGAAATCAATATTCACCCCGCGATTTTCTACGCGAGCTCTAGCAGGATTTCGTCTTGCTGTATGCCATTTTC
>CAZTQI010000026.1:0-2820 GCA_964615805.1 uncultured Candidatus Saccharibacteria bacterium
CAATTTCATCTTGTCTTCGATATCTCTTTCCAATATTTCCATTATCATCAAATGCTACTCGCCCAAATTCCCTTCTTAATTCCATATACACTTCTCTTGCCTTTTCAACGAGTTGAGGTTTGTTTTTCAAAAGTGGAAATACAGCAACAAGTGTTGGTGCAACTTTTGGAGATAATTTCAAATAGCTTCTTGTCTCTCCTCCGAGCTCATCTTCTGTGTATGCGCTTGTAAGCACAGCAAGAATTGAGCGTCCGACACCAAAAGAAGGTTCTATACAATGTGGGACAAATTTTACTTTATTTTCTTCATCAAAAAAGGACAAATCAACTTTTGAAGTATCGCTATGACTTTTCAAATCAAAATCTGTTCTATATGCTAGTCCATACAATTCTTTTTGCCCAAAAGGAAAATCAAATTCAAAATCGATAGTTCGCTTTGAATAAAAAGCTCTATCTTCTTCTGCGATTTCAATCTCATGAACTTTCTCAAAAGGTAAACCAATATCCTCTGTAAACGCAATCATCTCTGCTCTAAACTCTTCGAACGCATTTTCCCAATTTTCTGGTTTTACAAAATACTCAATTTCCATTTGTTCAAATTCTCGCACACGAAAAATAAAATCACGAGGTGCAATTTCATTCCTAAATGCCTTGCCTATTTGAGCTAATCCAAAAGGAAGTTTTGGATGAAAAGAATCAATAACATTTTTAAAATTCACAAACATACCCTGAGCAGTCTCTGGTCTTAAATATGAAATTGATGAATCATCCTCAGTTGCTCCCATATGAGTCTTGAGCATGAGATTAAACTGCCTAGCATCACCAAGCGGGTTACCTTCTGGGCTCTTTATTGCCCCCTCTTTCAATGCTTTGTCCATATCCTCGAGTTTCATCCCTTTTGGATCAATACCATTTGCTTCGAGAATATGATCTACTCGATATCTTTTTTTTGTCTTTAGGTCTTCTACCAGCGGGTCAGCAAAGGTTGCCACATGCCCTGTAGCCTTCCACACCTCCTGATTCATAAGAATAGCTGCATCCATACCAAACATATCCTCCCTGTCGGTTACAAAGCGTTTCCACCACAATCCTTCTATGTTGCGCTTAAGAGCAACACCAAGAGGTCCGTAATCCCAAGTACCGGCCAAACCCCCGTAAATCTCGGATCCTTGATAAATAAAACCTCGCCTTTTAGAAAGTGAGATTATTTTCTCCATTGTGTTAGTGGTATTCGTCTGATTCATAATTTATATAAACTAAATGATTAATGCAAAAATGTCCAGCTATCTATGGTTGAACAACTTCGTTGCCTTTACTAAATCCAGAGTCATCCAAAAGTTTTGTAGTGAGATAACTTCTTTTGTCGGTCACTTGAGCATCTGAATAATTGTCTTGCCCAGTGAGGATTTGTTCACCAATTAGCGCTGGTGACTCCCCAACTTCAGTAAGACTAGGTTTTAATATAACCTGAAATGAAACTTCTCTCTTGGGTTTTGAAAATCCCGCTTCAGCAGGCACGGCTCCAACATCCCAAACTAAATTGCCCGTAATTTTATCTGCCGAAAGTTTTTCTGTTGATGGAGAGATTACATTTCCAAAAGAAACATTTGGGGGTAATGTTGCTGTAACCTTTGCATTCGACACATTGTTTAATGTATTTGTAACACTCCAAACAATAGTATAAGAGGTTTCATTATTTGCCTTAGGTGGCATAGGGCCACTATTTTCAAGAGGTCCTGTAAAATATAAAGCCTTTGATGCAAGATGTAGGCCGGTTGTAATCTTTACAATTTTAGATATTGCAGAATTAATTTGTTCCTCAACATTGCTTTCAGAAACACGTTGAGCTTTTGACCCAACATCAATTTTTAGCTGTAAATCAGTTTTCTTTGTACTACGAACCTTAAAACTAAACGAGAGTCTCCCTTTTTCACCTGGGGAAATTTTACCTAAATTTTCAGTGGTCCTTCTGTTCCAACTAATTGTATTGTTTGTCGAATCATAATACCCACCATCAGAAGCAGAGACAGACATCCTGTCTAGGATGTCTCCAGAAAACACAACAATAAATTCCGCGTTTGAAATAGCCTCGGATGTATTGTTGACCCACTCTACCTTTGAATTAATTGTCCCACCATCAGATATTGCAAATTCATCCGTGTTTGAGTTATTTATTGACATATCAATACCAAGGAAAGCTCTTTTGATTGCCAACACCTGAGAAGAAAGAGCTAAGACGGTTCCAATCTCTTTATCATCTGAAGCAGAAGCATTTCCTAGTGTAAATTTAAAATATCTCTCTTCATCATTTTGTCCCTGCAAAGTTCCAGAAATTTTTATTGTCCGAGTTTCTTTTGGAAGTAAGTTTCCTATTTTCCAAGTATCATTTCCATCTGTTGCACCAGGTGATGCTTCCTTAAAAGAGTATCCAAACGGATACTCAGCTTTTAATACAAGTTTATTTAGTGGTTTATCTGAGTTAGAGGTTACAGTAACTTCAAAAGAAGCCTCTTGTCCAGAAGTAATCTCCTTGAGTCCTTTTGTTACAATTGAGACAGGTGATGAATTTAGAAGTATCGAGAAGGTTTTTTCTTTCTTGAAAACAGCATTAGACCCCGGAACACGATATTCAATAGAAACTTTTATTTCTTGTGTACTTCCCTCCTCTCCAAATAGTACGGTTTTAAAAATTTTATGTGCAAATTCCCCAGAATCAATATCACCAATATTTATTCGATCTCTCTTTAAATCAGAATGGAGATCATCGGCAGTCTTTGCTCCAGGAGGATAATCCAAAACAACATCCACCAACTGCAAAGGC
>CAZTQI010000026.1:2830-7849 GCA_964615805.1 uncultured Candidatus Saccharibacteria bacterium
TTTTATTTTCAATTCCAACATCTAAGGAAAGCTCCTGCCCTCCACCTATTTGAATTGGCCCACCTATAATGATGTTAATATTGTCCGAAGACACATTGTTGCTACCACCCAATATCATAAAAACAGCCACCGCAATACTTACGAAAAGAAAGACAATAGAGCCTATTAAGAGTTTATAAAATGGGTTTTTAGTTTTTTGTGACATAATATTTTCACTATCTATACTGTCTTCAATACTAGAACTTAGATCATCATTCCAAACACGAGGAGTTTCATAAGATTTTGCATGTAACTCGTGTTTTTTGTACTCAGCTTCTACCGAGTTTGTTCTAGAGTAAAGCTTTGATTCTAACTTGTCTAATTTATGTTTATCTTCGTTCATAAGATTTATCCGCACACCAACATTAGCATCATTTTTTTGTTGCAAAAGCTTAAATATCCTTTTGAATGGATGCTTCTAATAAATTTTCGTATTTACTAATATAAATTAAAAAATACAATGCAACAATGCCAATGTTGGTGTGCGGATTAATTATATCATAACTGAGAAGCTTTTAGAGCCTGGTTAATAGCAAGTATTGCGTTGCTTTTATGTGCAATAACCGAATCTAAATACTCATTAGTCCAATCCACTTTATCATCACAAATGTTTTCGAACTGTTCTTTGTGTGAATAACCCAAAAAACACATCATCCTAATAACAAAAAGCCATTCTATTGTTTCGATTGCTTTCTTTGTATATTCCACGTTCTGAGCATTTTCACATATTGCCTCTATATCATTAAAAATGTAAATCTCACTACCTTCATCGGGTAACAATCTTTTTATAAGAGAAAATACTCTGGCAATAGCCATGAGTATTTCCTTTTTTTCCTTCAATTCAAAATATATATTATAAATTGGCAGAGCGTTTGTGATTCTCCAAATATCCTTTCCTTTCACCAGAGAAACTTCAATATAGGAATATTCTTGTAGCGCATATCGGAGCTTTGAATCAGCCACTCGCACACTTTGTGCCTTTGCACGAATCATTCCAAACTCTCGAGTAAAAAGAGTGATGAAATGATTTTTTTCACCTGATGGAGAAACATTCAATACAAAAGCGTGTGTTGTATGTTTATGATACATCTATAAAGATAATTTCAATTTTATTTTCTTTTCTCCGATTATTATTTCCTCTCCTTCATTTTCTTGATAGGAAATTGAATCAATGGATGCTGTTTTACTCAACTCTCCTTCAAACTTTTTAACAAAATCATTATCATTTGAATACACAAATAATTTTGGTTTATCTTTTGGAGTAAGGCCATTTCTCTTTCTTAAATCTTGAACAGCTCGCAGAAGCTCTCTGTAATCCCCTTCTTCTTTAAGCTCTGGAGTTATATTTGTATCTAGTTCAATTTCTCCTTGTATTGAATCATCTACAATAATTTCTTTAACATTTATCTCTTCCTTTATAATTTCTAAGTATTCTTCTTTCAAATTTTCACTTGCATGCCCCAGCTTATTGCCGTTGTCTGGGGTAACTTTCAACTTGAGCGAAGCGAGTGGTTGTCTAACAATTATTTTACTTTCAGCTCGAAGACGCATAGCAACTTCAACAATCTTTTTTGTTGCATCCATCATCTCAATAACTGATTCCTCAGTTTCATTTGCCTCAGGCCAATTTTCAAGATGAACACTTTCTTTATCTTCTGCTAATTTCAAACCTTGATAAAGAGACTCCGCATAAAATGGTGCGAGCGGTGCAAGAAGCTTAGAAAGTGTTTTGAGAACATAATACAAAGTATTCTTTGCATCTACATTTCCTTCTCGAATTCTATCTCGAGACCTTCGTAAATACCAAGTAGATAAAGAATCTACAAATTCACGAATTTGTCTCACTGGTTCTAGCAATTTGTAACCATCTAAATACTTTGTATTGTCTGCAACTAATGAATTTAATTTCGACAGGATCCATCTATCCAAAACATTCTCCCCTTTTGGTATTTCATTACTTTCTAAATCCTTATCACGATAAAGTTCATAGAAAGTGTTGACGTTTGTCACAAGGTTAAATATTTTCTTAACAATCTCATCAACTGTTTTTTCGTCGAAACTCTTTGGCTCCCCTGGCTGATTCACTGAGTACATCCAGAGCCTTACGGCATCCGCTCCATACTTATTCATCATCTCCCAAGGATCCACAACGTTACCCAAAGACTTAGACATCTTTTTGCCATCTTTATCATTTAAGTGACCAAGGCAGATAACATTTTTATATGCCAAACCTTTGCCAACAAGAACACCAACAGCGTGTAGCGTGTAAAACCAACCCCTTGTCTGATCTATTGCTTCAGAAATAAAATCCGCAGGGTATGCAAGATTTTCATTTTCAAATGGATAATGATCCTGAGCAAAAGGCATAGCTCCTGAATCTAGCCAAACATCCATAACTTCCTTTGCACGATAAAGAGGTGTTCCCTTCTCAGAAAACAATTGGATTTCATCAATGTAGGGCTTATGTAGGTCTAGTTCAAAAAGATCGTTGTGTGGAATTGGAGCGAAATCGAATTCTTTATATTCAGCCGTGGTCAAAAAATTATTATTTTCCTTCCAAAGTACTTCAGCTTTTGTTTTATCAGCACCAACAGCAGTTGCACAAAGTGCCCATGCAATACTCATATGTGTAACAAACAAAATATTTTCGTTTGAATATTTTGTATCAATATCATATAGAAATTCTCCAGCTCGTTTTCTTAAATCATTATGTGATTCACCATTTGGTACTGGTTTTTCCAGCATTTCCTCAAATGATGAGTAGAATGCCTTATACGATGCAAAATCCTTCATGTCGAAATCACCGAGATTCATCTCGCAAATTCTTTCATCATAAATTATATCATCTTTAGATAGACCTAATTTTTCTGCAACAATCTCAGCAGTTTCCTTCGTACGAATAAACGGAGATGAAATAATTTTAGAAACTTTTTTCTCTTTTAATTTTTCAGCCGTTTCCCCAACTTGGCTAATTCCCTTTTCAGTAAGGTGGTGAGGATTATCCACTTTCGAACTCAAAATTCCCAAAACATTCTGTTCCCCTTCTCCGTGCCGCATCACAAAATATTTATTCCCAGATTTCTTTGTATGTGATTTTATATCTTCCACAGAACCAATCACGAGCTTTTCTTCTCCGTTCTCAGATAGCCAAACTGGAAGCGGTGTCCCCCAGTATCTTTCTCGAGATAGCGCCCAATCCTTAACTTCCTTTAACCACTCTCCAAAACGCCCATCCTTAATATAGTCAGGTTCCCAATTTATCTTTTCGTTTTCCTCCAGAAGCTTCCCTCGAAGTTCAGACATTCTTATATACCAAGAATCTCGGGCGAAATATATTAAAGCAGTGTCACATCTCCAGCAGTGTGGATATGTATGCTCGTATTTTTCTTTTTTATACAAAAGTGCTCTTGCGGCTAATTCTTTTATAATATCAACAGCCACACTCTCGTCTTTAACAAATCTTCCCGCAAGAAAATCAGCTTCGGGAATAAATGTTCCATCCTCTCTTACTAAATGATATTTCGGTAAGCCAATTTTTGTTCCAAGATCAAAGTCATCTGGTCCATACATTGGAGCAATATGAACAACACCCGTTCCGTCTAGGGTGGTTACAAATGGAGCGGAATAGATTCTAAATGCTTTGGCGAGTTTTTCTTTTTCACCGAGCGGAAGATTATCTTTTAAATATGGATATAAGGGTTCGTATTCCAAGCCAACCAAATCCTTTCCTTTCATTTCAGAAATTATTTCATATTCTTCGGAAACAACAGAGAGTCTTGATTTTGCTAAAACCAAAACATCTTCACCTATTTTAATTTTTACATAGTCGATGTCTTCTCCGATTGCTAAAGCGACATTGCCAGGAAGAGTCCATGGTGTAGTTGTCCAAGCCAGAATATATGCATTTTCTTGATTTATTAATTTAAATTTTACAGTTACAGACAGATCTTTATCTTCTCTATACCCTTGAGCGAGTTCATGTGAAGAAAGCCCCGTTCCACATCGAGGACACCAAGGAACAATTTTATAGTCCTTATATAATAGGTTTTGCTCATCAACCTTTTTTATAATACTCCAAATAGACTCCATGTAAGAAGGATCGAAAGTAAAATATGCATTCTCTTTATCCACCCAATAACCCATTCTGTCAGTAAATTCACTCCATTCTTTAATATATTTAAGAACGCTTTCCCTACATTTCTTATTGAATGGTGCAACTCCGTATGTCTCTATTTCTTTTTTCGAAGCTAGCCCAAGCTCTTTCTCAACCTGTAGCTCCACTGGAAGCCCGTGGGTATCCCAACCAGCTTTTCTCATAACACGAAAACCCTGCATAGTTTTATAACGAGGAATAGCGTCCTTAAAAGCCCTCGCTTCTAGGTGGTGAATCCCCGGCCTTCCGTTTGCTGTAGGAGGTCCTTCATAGAAAATAAAGTCTCCCTTTGGAGCATCTTTTTCAAGTGTTTTCTTGAAAGCGTCAATATCTTTCCAAAATTTAAGTGTTTCCTCCTCTTTTAAAGCTGTTTGGCTTTTATCTGGGCCATTTTCATTATTCATCATGCTATCGTACCAATTTTTATGGATTTTTCAAAACTTTTCAAAAGATCTGTTGCTACTTAAGACAAACTCTCTAAAGTTTTCTTTGTAAATATTCTCCCATGTGGATTTTGGATAATCATCAAGCCATGATTTTTTCGACTTCATATTACTCTTTTTTGTAAAAGAAAATTCATAGCCATTCATCTTGTCGCTAAAAATTTCAATGAAATCCACCTCGGCACCAGTAGACTTTCTCCAAAAATATATAGACTTGTATGGTTCAATATAGCTATTTCTCTTTATTCTTTCAATAATCAAAAAGTTTTCCCATAAAGCACCAATATCATTTCTCACATCTATTGAATCAAAATTTTCTATCAAAGCATTTCTGATACCGAGATCATAAAAATAATATTTCTCTTTTTTTCTAATTTCATTCCT
>CAZTQI010000027.1:0-7673 GCA_964615805.1 uncultured Candidatus Saccharibacteria bacterium
TCCGGTGTTGACTCAAAATGATAACCCTGATAAGAAACGGCCTCAGTTTTACCGGTTATCGGATTTAATATTTGCCCAACATGTCTACCCATTCCAACTTGTTTATCACGATACCAAAGCGAAAGACAAAGATTCAGAAGCCCTCCCGCCCCAGCAAAGACAACAGCTCCCATCAAAACAGATAAATCTATACCCTCTGGTAGATATCCAAAATTTAGTAAACCAGAAAAGGCCAGCCTTAAATCATCCAAAGTTAAGGATAGATAGCTCGAAATTACCAAAAGAACAAAAAAGGTTGGAACAATAATTTTAAGCGAACGCTCAAGTATTTGATATGCAGATTTTCCTATGAAAGTAAGTACGACAACTAACGCCAAGCTCGCAAGTGCCCACAAAAGATAATTTCCAAAACCAAACAGTTCGCTTAATGTCGTACCTATCGCGGCTGCCCACCCTGGCCAAACATAAAGTAAAACAGCTGAAAAAAGCCAAAAAGGTGCAAACCATTTAAACACACGCGAGGAAGATGTAAAAAAACTTTCGCCGGTAGCTAGCGCATGTCGTGCAACTTCTTGGTTTACAAAATATTGTAAGGTTATACCTATAATTGCAGCCCACAAGATATCTAATCCATGTTTTGCAACCAGGTGAGGCCACATGATTAGCTCGCCCGTACCAATAGCTAATCCCATTGTAACAATACCGACACCAAGAGCCTTACTCCAATGTGGAGGATTTGGCAATTCTCTGGTTTCTTTTTCTCCGTAACGATCAGTCATTTTTACATTGTATCAGTAATGGTTATATACACAAAAAGATTTATATAAATCTGATAATTTCAATGATAAAAAATATTCCGATACTATTTAGCAAAAATGAAATAGCAATAAATTGCCAATTTTTTAATTTAGAAATCCCCATAAGTCCAATACCTATTTCATCAGGAAGGGGGGAAGCAATAATTAATGCCCCAATTACAGGCGCAAGCCATGCAAAGTATGGGGTCTTAATTAATTTAGAAAATTCAGATCCTCCCAACTTATAAAAAATGGGTTTAAGCTCAAGAAGCACACCATCTCTAAAAAATCGAAATATTATATAGTCCCCCACAACCGCCCCAAAACCAGCAATCAAAGAAATCAAGAAAGGGTCATAAGAATTTGCAAAAGTAACTAGAATATAGCTTGCTGGGACGACGGTAAAAGTTGAAACAAAAAAAACTCCAGTAAGAAAAAGGCCAATAATTCCAAGCTCTGAAATACCTCTAAATACGTTTTGTACAAAATTTGTATCTGAAATATAAAAAAATAAGACTAGGCTCAAAATAAGAAGTGTTATATTTTTATATTTCCACGCTTTGTATTTTTTGTGTATTTCTTGCACCTTTTCATTATACTAGAAATTTAAAGCTATAACTAAGTTTTTTATTATCTGAAGCAAGCCCCAAACCCAGCAGTTGAGAGTACTCACTGCGGGGCAGACAGTCCTCTATAGAGTGGAGCAACAAAAATCACCTTATCCTGCAAGGTGATTTTTTGTTAATTCCTGAGTTTTAAATCTGCTGCCTTAAACCCTTCCCCCGGCCAGGACCGTATTCTTTTTCACCCGAAATATCATTATCCTGTATATATTGTCGCATCATCCCTTTCATTGGACCTCGGCGACTAAGGGCGTCATTTAATCCTATAATATCAATAATCCAACCACCCGCAATAACCGCTAAAATAAAACCCGCAACAATCAACTTAAAATTTAATTTAAAGGAAAAATCATATTTTCGAAGCAACCAAACACCTACAACAAGCCCAACAATAGCAAGCGCTGGCGCCCACAAAGGAAAACTGGATAGTATTTTATCAAACCTGTAACTTGCCATAGGACCATGCGCTCGAAGAGTAAATCGTATCAAACCAAAAAGAAAGACGGAAGTCACTATTGAGAACACTAGGCCCATAAAGGTAATAATGGACCCTAGAATAAAATATGCTTTTGGCCGCATTTTTATTTTCTCTTTATGGATTTGATCCATAATATTATCTGTAATATTTTTTAATTCTTTTGACATATGTGTTTCATTAATTTCTTTGCTCGGCTTATTCGTATAGCGACTGTACCCATTGTAATCCTCAAAATATCACTTATTTCTTCATACGACTTCTCGTCCAAATAATATAAACTCAGTGGTTCAGAATATATAAGCGGTATTGATTTCAAACATTTTTCAACATACACTACGGTTTCTTTTTTTTCAAATTCCTCAGTAATGTCATCGCCACTTTCAAAATCAAAACCCTCTAGCATCGGCACCTCCCTTTTATATTTCTTTATTTCATTCATTGCCTCATTGTGAACAATACGATATATCCAACTCGAAAACTTCTTTTTTGTATTAAAACCATTAAGGTTTATATAGGCCTTTACCAATGAATCTTGCACAACATGACTTGCTTTATCTTTATCATGAACAAGATTTGTGGCATATCTCAAAAGCTTGTTTTTATACCTATCAATTATAACAGCATAAAGATCACGATCGTCTGAGCGAACTTTTTCTACTATTTCTTCATCAGTTAATTTTAGAGTCTCGCTCATACTTGTATTTTATCCTATATCTCATAGCTATACACCAAACTCCGACAGATGCCGGAGTTTGGTGTAAAACTTATATTATTAACGATTAAAATTTCTACCCATTCCCATACCACCACCATGTCTACCGGAACCATTTTTTAAACCTAGCCCAAGTTCTTGGCGAATCTTCTGCGCTTCTATTGTTTTACCTTGTAGGGCAAGATTGTGAGCTTCTACAAACTTTGCAAAATTTGCCTCGGTGATAACTTCTGATGCTCTACCTCGATTCTGCATAAGATTTTTCCATGCAGTGTAGTCCTTGTTCTCAAACGCCTTGAGCATTGCTGTATGACGTTCTGCTGAATAATTTGGAGCTTTTACCGTAGGATCACCTCTATATGCAAGAGCTGATCCAGCAGAAATTGCGGTTACTCCCAAGACAAGTGCTAAAGCCCCTAAACCTAATGTTGTTTTTTTCATATTGTTATAGATTAATTATAAATAAAAAGATTGATTTTTGTTTATCTCAGCCTTTCTACTTCTAATACAACACTAGGGTTAATTTTCTTTCATTAGATTTACACAAGGAATCTTTCGAAGGCTTCTGGTTGGAAACCCACTAAAATATTTCCATCAATGTCTATAACAGGCACACCCATTTGACATAAAAAATTTTAAGCGTAATTTAAAGAAGGAAAATCTTGTAAATTATGAAAAAAATCGAAATATCACCGCACTCTAAAATTGCCGAGCCCCTAATTCTTGCCCTGAGCGAGCTTGAGTTTGATCTTGAAGGCTTTATTTTAGACCCAATAGTAAACATGGGGCGCGAGGATATGAGACCAAGATATGGTGATTGGGACTACCCTCCTCCCCCTGATTATAGAAAAAAAATTGAGATTGTGGCCCAAGATAATCAGGTCAATCAAATCATCGAAACCATTCAAAGGGTAGTTAGAGAAAATGGTTTCCTTCCTCCCAAAGATTATGGGAATGAAATTTTTATTTCTAGTGTTGAGAAGGTCTTCTGTATTAGCCTCGACGAAAACTAAAACGAGTAAGATTTAAACGGAACACAAAAATGCACGACTTCGGTACGGCGTTTTTTATTTAAAGTAATCTCAAAATGAAGAGACAACAATACTTTATGCTGACTTAGGAATTTAGACTTACTTCTTCTCCAACAAATCTCTAAATCCCCAAGCAATCAAACTTAAACCTACGATAAAAACAAGGTGGTGAACCATATCCATGGTAGCATCCTCGAGATTAAAAAAATTTAGGCCTGGTGTTTCTATAATTTGAGAAAGTCCCAGAATAATTGTTCCGTAACCTATTTTCGACAAAATCGCCCCAATAAATCCACCATAACGATTTAGTTTTAATAAAATCCATATTGATAAAAGACCAATCACAATAGCAAGCAATATTGATATAATTTCCATATCAAAATTATAACACAATATAAAAAACTCCACAGCAAATTATTTCCTTTTCTTGTTGATCTAATACTATCCACAGAAATTATTAGGCGGTGAACGAATGTTCACTTATAATAGAAAGGTGGATAAAAACATTTTAAATAAACAAAAAACAAAAACACTTCTTCATATCGATGGTGATGCATTTTTCGTTGGTGTGGAGGTAGCCAAGAATCCAAAACTAAAAGGTTTGCCTGTTGTCACAGGTGAAGAAAGAGGGATTGTCTCTGCCCTATCATATGAAGCAAAAGCCCTTGGCATAACTCGCTGTATGCCAATTTTTAGAGTAAAAATAGAATTTCCTAGTGTTATTATTATGCCTGGGGATTACAAATCTTATGTGGAATATTCAAATAAAATGTTTGAAATTGTCCGCAGGTATGCGGATGATGTCGAGGAGTACAGTATTGATGAATGTTTTGCCGACCTTACAGGACTTGATCGAACTTTAAAGATGTCATACGAGGAAATTGCTCTTCGTATTAAAAAAGAAATAAATGAAGAGCTTGCTCTCTCTGTTTCTATTGGCCTCGCTCCCACAAAGGTCCTAGCAAAAGTAGCGAGCAAATGGGTGAAGCCAAACGGGTTTACAATAATTGAGATTGGGACCGCCTCAGATTTTCTCAAAACATTTTCAATCGAAAAAATCTGGGGCATCGGCCCAAAAACTTCGGAATTTTTGAAAAGTAAAAATATAAATACCGCGGGAGAATTTGCTGAAAAAAGTTTTGAGTGGATAAAAAATAATCTATCAAGCCCTTATGAAACCATTTGGCGGGAACTAAAAGGCGAAAGAATTCTCGAAATAGATCCAGAGCAAAAAACCACATACTCTAGTATTCAGAAAACTCGTTCATTCTATCCAAACACCAATGATAAAACTTTTTTACTTTCTGAATTATCAAAACATGTTGAGGATGCGTGCGCGAAAGCTCGCCACTATGAATTGGTACCTAAAAAAATTTCATTTTTCTTAAAAACCAGTGAGTTTAAATTTATAACATCCTCTCTTCACCTCCCCACCCCCACAAACTCACCAGAAATAATCATTTCCTTAATTTATGAAAAATTTACAGAGATGCATAAAAAAAATATATTATATCGAACAACGGGGGTAATTTTGCAAGAACTTACTTTAAACTACGTATCCCAAAAAGATTTGTTTGGAAATTCGGAAACCGCCGACAAACTAAAATTAATACATGAACAAATCGACTCTCTTGAAAGCAAGTTTGGCAAACGAACAGTTTACCTAGCTTCCACCCAACAAGCAATCAATAATCAGCGAACAGGCACAGATTCGGATGATTTAGATAGGGATTTGTTATTTTTGTAATATTAAATTTTGGTATAACAAAAGTTGTTTTTTTAAAATTCTTAGAGAATTATTTAGCTACGCTCTCGTTTGTACTTAATTTGGATTCTCTGCCCCACTTCTAATTAGCTTTGTAATAACCAAAATAATAGCCAAGGCGGGTAAAAAATATATAAAACCATCCAAAGTATACGAAACCATCATAGCTATGACCCACAACACAATGAGGATTATTGATATTGTAATTAACATAGTATTAAATTAAAGAATTAAATACAAACATCTTAAATTAATTAAGACTAGTTAACTGGCTTACAATGGAATCTACAGCCTTAGGACCTTTTACTTTATTATACTCTTTTTTAAAAAGCACAACATTAGTTGTAAAAATATTCATATTATGTTGTAATGCATATAGAAATAGTTAGGAGGAAATATGGAAATACTTTCAATTAAATCTATTGCAAATATAGCCAGAAGTTTGGCAAAGGAAGGGATGGATATGCGGACAGCTATACATAGTGTGGCGGAAGAATATGGTACAGATCCGCATCTTATTGCCTGTGAACTCTCACGACGTGGTTGTATTGCCAAAAGGAAAAAAGCTATTGCTAAGAAATTGGCCTTGGAGATTGAGCACAACAAGAATTTCGAGGAGTGGCAACGAGGAAGGATAGTTCTCGGTGCATATGCCCACGAACATGAAATGAAGGGCCCGTTCGAATACACGGGGAATATGGATGATTATTGAGCGACTGAAATTTGGTCGCTTTTTTTATTGTTCAATACCTAGCAACTCCTACTAAAAATTTCCTTGCTCACCCTACGCATTTGCATTCTGCCCTGTACTCAAACTTCATCTGGACTCACTAAAATTTGACTTGTATATAATACAATGATATAATTTTACAAGAGTTACCTATACTATATGGGTGACAAATGAAAATTCAACGTAACAAATATATGGCCAGTACACTTGTAGATTGTAGTTCATCAAAAGAGCGTGATGAGGCTCAAAAGCTTCGGTGGTTTAAATACCAGGAACCACTGCGGTACTTTAAAAACTGCGGATTGGTTGATCTTTCAAAAATTGAGTTAATCAAAATAGGAACAAATGAAATGACTATTGGGGATGTTTTTACGGCTTTAAAAAATCAGACAGAATACACTCCGCTAAACCACTGTATGTCTGATTTTATTTCACAAAACCCAAACGACGAAAGGGTTCTTCCCCTCCTGACTAAATGTACCAATAGCCATTATCTGTTCTTCTTCGGTAGTGTGTTTCAGAATTATACGGGTCAGGATTCATGGGTTCTTGCGATTAGCCACAACAGTCAAGGTTCTCCAATCTGCTATCAAAAACAGCACCTGCATGAACGTTGGTATCCGGATTATTGGAATATCGCGGTCATAAAAAATGAGCAAAGTTGAAAAACTCGGACTCAAAACATTACCCCACAAAGCATCAGCCGAGTGGGGTTTTTACATATTAAACAATATCTTTCATAACCATCTCAGCTGTACAGAAAACAAACGGTCTTCTTTCCTTACCATCAGAAATTAATGATATGGTTCCTTGAACATTGACGATATTTTCACTGATAGATAAAATTTTACCACGTACCTTAACCAAAGATCCAATTTGAATTGGAAGCTTGTAATTAATATTATTTATTTCTTTTGTAACAATTCCCTTACCTAATTTGATCGCTTCCATAAAGCCAGCTACACCAGCACCTGTATCTAGTAGAGTAGCTAAATATCCACCATGTGCAAAACCTTCCCAGGCTTGAGTAGACTCAGGGATTTTCATTTCCATAATTAATTCCTTATTCTCCTCATCATACTCAGCATTAGGTAGTGGTATCTCATTTTGTTCATAGAATTTCTTACTTGATTCTAAGTATTTTGCAAGAACTGGGTATCTTCCAGCTAAACTTTCTAAGGACTTATTTTTATTGGTCTCAATTTTGATTATACTTTCCATAAAATAAGTATAGCACATCATATTACTTGAGAGCACAGGTTGTGATCACGAGCATTTTTCTGTGGAAATTTAATACAAAATCAGTAGGAACTCGACCTCGCCTCTCGTCGTGCCGTCGCACTCCTCGGGCTGGTCACCAACTCGCTCCCAAGCAAGCTTGCTTGGGTCCCGCTCCGTTGTTCGATTCCTACTCGCAGGCTTCCCCAAAGCCTGCTTGGAAGCACATATAAAAAAATCCTAGCTTAATAGCTAGAATTTTTTTATATGTGCTTCCAGTAGGAATCGAACCTACATCTTAACTTCCGCAAAGTTATGT
>CAZTQI010000028.1:0-7519 GCA_964615805.1 uncultured Candidatus Saccharibacteria bacterium
AAGAAAAAGTAGCGAATGTTTTTGGTGATATAAAGTCATTGCTTGAAAAAAATGGAGCAGTTTTCATCTCTGAGGAATACCCAAAGATGAGACCTCTAGCTTACACAATGCTAAAGAACGAAGCGGGAAAGAATGAAAAATTCAACTTCGCATATTTTGGTTGGGTAAAGTATGAGCTTCCAAAAGAAGCTACAGCTGAAGTAAAAGAGAAGCTAGAAAAGAATAAAGAAATTCTACGCTTCCTAGTTATTAAAACAGTTCGAGAAAATACACTTTACGGTCACAAAATTCCAAGAAAGGAAGGTGATAAGGTTGAGGCTCCTGTGGTAGGAGTTATTCCTGAGGAAGTTGCCATTATTTCAGAAGAAGAAATCGACAAGACAATAGAAGAGCTTGTGGTAGAGTAGACCGAGTACGGAATTTTTAATTAAAAATTTAAAATTTTAAATTTGAAATTAATAGTTATCAGCGAATTGTTATTTAGAATGAAAGGTTTATAATTCTAAGTAAGATTTAATAAGCTAATTCAAACAAATATATGTATTTAAACAAAGCGTTTCTCTACGGTAATCTTACTCGAGATCCTGAGGTAAAAGCTCTTCCGGGTGGCACACAAGTTGTTTCATTTGGAATCGCAACAAACCGCACATTTAAAGATAAAAATGGAGCAAAGCAGGAGCAGGTGGAATATCATAATATTACAGCGTTTGGAAAAACAGCAGAGGTAATGGGGCAGTGGTTAAAAAAAGGTAAGCCTGTTTTTGTTGAAGGACGAATTCAAACAAGGAGTTGGGATGATAAAGCAACAGGTGAGAAGAAATACCGAACAGAAATAGTTGTCGACAACTTCCAATTTGGACCACAAGCACCTGGTACAGGAGCGGGTGCAGGCTCATATGGAGCACCATCATCTAGTACATCAGCGCCACGAGAAGAAGCACCAGCATTAGACACGATTAATTATCCAGAGGAAGATATCAATCCAGAGGATATACCTTTTTAGCAAACAAAATTTTTAATTTTTAAGCACAAATTTTTAAATAATGTTTCAATGATTTAATTTTTAAACATTAAGACATTAAGAAATTATTTATCCCAGATTATAGCAATAAACTGGGACTTGAAAATTAAAAATTACAAAATTAAAAATTAAAACAAACATTATGACAAACAAAGCACAAGACTTTTTTGCTCAAAACAGCATCAAACATATCGACTATAAAGATGTAGATATTTTGAAAAAGTTTATAAACCCTTACGGTAGAATTTTGTCACGAAAGCGAACGGGACTTTCAGCAAAACACCAAAGAGCTCTAGCTCTTTCTATCAAGCATTCACGATTTATAGGATTACTTCCATATATAGCAAGGTAGTTAGTAGTAGGTAGTGAGTAGTTGGTAGAAAATTCAACAAACAAAATACAAATTCCCCGCGCCTATGGCGCGGGGAATTTTGTTATAAAAAAGCCCTCACTCTGTGAGTGGGGCTGGTTGAGGTATTAGTTCCGCTCCGAAACGGTCAATTCGGTTCCGGACAAGTGAATACGGATCTTGTTGGACGCCTCGGCTTGTTTGACGGCGGCACTATCGGCAATGAAAGCATTTGCCTTCTGTATCAACGCACCCTGAATTCGGGTTGTGGCCGAACTCTTTTTCGGGCTGAGTTGCTTCACGAGATTTCTGATCACGTTGATCATTTCTGGATGATTTGATCCCTGTTTCTTTTTCGGGGCTTGAATGGCCATAACGTTACGTAGTTTATTTTTTTTTTTTTTTACTCTGCCTCATTGCAAAGTGTTCCGCATAAGAGGATAAACCATCTTGCATAAAAAGTCAAAAGGCAAAAATCATCCCAGACAATGGCAATAAGCTGGGACATGCAACTCAAAATTTAAACTCAAAACTTATTAAGTAGGTACCTCGCCGTAGGCGAGGTACTTAACTTTTAAATTTTTACTTGCACTTTTGCCTTTTGACTTTTAAGTTTTGACTTTATTTATTTTTTTGACCAAACGAGCATATTTTGATAGTATGCCTATACTTTTAAAATAAACGAAAATAAACCATGTCAATGCTAGATTACAGTGAAATAACAGTTCGAAAATATATAATCCTAGAAGGGGAGCCTTATGAGGTTATTGATAACCATATCTTTCGTATGCAACAGCGAAAGCCTCAGAATAAGACAAAGCTTCGCAATTTAATTTCAGGAAGTATGAAAGAGGTTACATTTCATCAGGCAGAAAAAGTGGAGGAGGCGGAAATTGAAAAAGCTAATATGAAATTCCTTTTTAGTAATAAGGGTGAATGGTGGTTCTGTGAGGAGAAGGATGCTTCAAAAAGATTTAAGCTTGAAGAAACTCTTTTGGGTACCGCAGGAAAATTCCTAAAGCCAAATACGATAGTTGAAGCACTTATGTTTGGCGAGAGAGTGATTGGTATCAAAGCTCCCGCAAAAGTTGAGTTGAAAGTAACAGAAGCTCCTCCAGCAACAAAAGGTGATACAGCAAAGGGTGGAAACAAGCTTATCACACTTGAAACCGGCGCAAAAGTTACTGCTCCATTGTTCGTTACAGAAGGTGATGTTGTTCGAATAAATACAGAGACGGGAGAGTATATAGAGAGGGCGTAGAATGTTATAGATGTTCTAAGTGTTCAAATTGTTCTAGATGACAAAAAGACTTGCCGTAAAGGCAAGTCTTTTGTTTTTTTCATTTAGAACATTTAGAACAAAGCGAAGCTGATAGAACACTTACAACATTTTACTCTCCGTCTTCCTCCTCCTTACTTGGAGCAACAGTCAGCACGTCACCTTTTGCAAGTCTCTTACGAATCTCTTTCAATAACTCATTTGAAATTTTTGAATTTTCTTTTAGGAAAGTTCTTGTGGCGTCATAGCCTCGTCCTAGGGGAGTGTCACCGTATTTATATGAAGATCCAGATTTTGAAATGATACCCATTTTTTCTCCGAGTGCAATAATTTCTCCTTCTTTGGAAATACCTTCATTGTACATGAGATCAAATTCTGTTTGTTTGAAAGGAGCAGCGACCTTATTTTTCACCACCTTCACTCGCACACGACCTCCCATAATTTCTTCACCTTTTTTGATTTGAGCAATTCGGCGAATATCGAGTCGAACAGATGTATAGAATTTAAGAGCCTTACCTCCTGGTGTTGTTTCTGGATTACCAAACATCACACCAATTTGCATACGAATTTGGTTAATGAATATAACAACAGTTTTCGAACGAGCTACAATTGCTGTGAGCTTTCTGAGAGCTTGTGACATAAGTCTAGCTTGTTTACCTACATGTTGCTGTCCCATATCACCCTCAATTTCATCTTTTGGTGTAAGGGCAGCCACAGAGTCGATCACAATCACATCCATTTTACCTGAACGCACAAGTGACTCAACAATTTCAAGTGCCTGTTCTCCTGTGTCTGGTTGTGAAATCAAAAGTTCGTTAATTTTTACGCCAATTTTTTTAGAATATTCTGGATCCATCGCATGCTCTGCGTCAATATATGCACAAATACCTCCAAGTTTTTGAGCCTCTGCTACAACATGAAGGGAAAGAGTGGTCTTTCCAGACGATTCTGGGCCGAAAATCTCGACTATTCTTCCTCGTGGAAGACCTCCAATACCCAAGGCTGCATCTAGGCCAATAGAGCCTGTTGAAATTGCATTAACATCAACCTTTGGTTGTTCTCCAAGTTTCATAATAGAATCCTCACCGAATTTTGCCTTTATTTCGCGCAGTGTTGCTTCAATACTTGATGTTCCTACCGCTACCTTATCTTCCTTTTTTACTTTTTTGAATGCCATATATGTTTTGTTTAGTTATTATTTATAAATTAAATGTTTGACTTCCTTAATTTAGTTGTATATAATTAATATGTCCTTAGAAAAAGTCGCGCTTCGCGGCTTTTTCCTTTTCTAGGTGTCTTTTTTGATTTTAAATTTTAAGTTGTCAATTTCGATAAACTTAACAGGAGAGCCATTTTCTTGAGTCAGTTTGCGAAGCTTTGTTGAAAGTCTTGATGTTGAATATCTAGGACCTTTTTGTATTTTTCTTGCACTTGAAATAATTGATACATAACTGCCTTTTTTTACAATTTTTTCAATTAAAAATTCAAAGTCTCCATCACCAGAAAACAATAAAATCTCAGTATTGTCATTTGCAACATCTAACACATCAGATGTTAATTCTACATCGCAATTGCACTTCCAAGAGTATCCCATATCCACCCTCTGGGTAACTTCAGTATCACAGTTTGCACAGTTTGTTGCCACAACCTTATCTTCGTTCTTGTATGTAAAATAATATTTAGGTCTCACAATAGCCCCAAGCTCTGTCAGTCTTCTAAATAATTCACCACGAGTAGCATCATCGTGTTGTATCCCAGGGTAGAAAAAAACTTTTTCACACTTCCAATTGTTTTTTAAAAATGAAAATAGTTTTTCATGATCTATTGCAAATTTCAACAATTTAAGTGTTGTAGTCTCTGTATTCTGGACATCGATGAACGCAATTTTTTTCATAATTTCTTTTCAGATGATGGGTATTAAAAATTCTTCGTAGAAGTAGCTTCCTTATCATCCTTTAACGTCAACACCGGTTGCACGTCTGCCGTAGCCACTACCTGAATATATTTTGTTAGCTCCCTCCCAAATTTATCCTTGCCGTAAAGCTTTAGTGTATTTTCACCTTCGTAAAGAATTAGTTTTTCTTTAAAATTGCCTTCGTCATCAATAAATATCTGCCGGTCATTTAAGCTTATATAATTTATGTTTTCACTTTTTCCCTTTATTTCTACAAAATTATCTTTTGCGAGCTCTCCATTTTGTGGAGATAAAATTACAATTGCTGGGCCTTTAATAATATGACGTGCGGAGAATAGGGAATAGCCCACTACAATAACCCCAATAAAAATTGAGAAGAAAACTTTTAGTGCAATTTTTGAGTTATTTGTTAGGGGCATTGGGATTACTTGGATAATTTTTAATTTTGTAATTTTTAATTTTTAATATAATTTTTTAATTTTAAATTTCTAATTAGATCATTAAGAAATTATTTAAAAATTATAAAATTATAAAATTAAAAATTTTTTAATAACTTCGTACTAATTATAAAATTAACTATAACTACATCTCATTCTGACTTGGCTCACTCGCTTTTTCAAGCACCTCCCTCGGTCTTGCTCCATCTCCTGGGCCAATCACACCGCGCTCTTCAAGCATATCCACCATTCTCGCAGCTCGTGCGTACCCAATTCTCAATTTTCTTTGTAAAAATGAAGTCGATGCTTTTCCTGCCTCAATTACAGTTCGTCGGGCCTCTTCATACATATCATCATCTCCCGCGTCATCAAGGGATTCAGTGTCGCTTCCTAAAGAAACATCAGATCCATCAAACATAGGGTTTCTTTCCGCGCTGGCTGTTTCTGGGGTCAAATTGAGCTCATATGAAACCTCGTCTCTATATTGGTCTATTAAGTATTTTACCACATTTTTCACTTCTTCCTCAGATATATAGGCAGATTGTATTCGGCTTGGTTGTGACATTTCCCCAGAAAGATAAAGCATGTCTCCTTGGCCTAGAAGTTTTTCGGCGCCTGGCATATCAAGAATTGTACGAGAATCGATTTGTGAGGCTACCTGTAGGGCGATACGAGCGGGGATATTGGCTTTAATAAGTCCTGTAATAACATTCACAGAAGGTCTTTGTGTTGAAAGAATAAGATGAATACCTACAGCTCGAGACATTTGAGCAAGGCGCACAATCGCTGCTTCAAGTTCTCTTGGGTAAGTTTGCATAATATCAGCAAGCTCATCAATAATGATTACAATATAAGGCATTGGGTCCACCTTCTTTTCGCCTGAAGTATCGCCGGTTATTTTTAGATTTTTTGTTGGCTCTAGAATGTTCTTATGATATGACTCAATGTCTCGCACGGAGCTTGCTTCAAGAATATCATATCTTCGACTCATTTCTTTTGCTGCCCATCTTAAGGCAAGAATAGATTTCTTTGGGTCAGTAATTACAGGCGTCAAAAGGTGAGGAATCTTATTATAAAGTGTGAGCTCGACACGCTTCGGGTCAATCATAATCATTTTCATCGCCTCAGGACTGTTTCTATATAGAAGCGATGTGATAATGGTGTGGATTGTTACAGACTTTCCAGAACCAGTTGTTCCTGCAATAAGAAGGTGAGGCATCTTTGCAAGATTTGAAAAATGTGATTTTCCGGAAATTCCTTTACCAAGAGATACAAGAAGAGCTTTGTCAGATTGTTGAAATTCTGAAGAGGCGAGGAGTGTGCCGAGGCCCACAAGTGTTTTTGTTGTGTTTGGCATTTCAATACCCACAAGTGATTTACCGGGGATAGGGGCTTCGATACGAAGGGGGTGAGCAGCTAGAGCAAGCGAAAGGTCATTTTGAAGAGCCACGATTCGAGAAAGCTTCACGCCTTCAGCTGGTTTTAGGGCATATCGTGTTACAGATGGGCCGATTGTGATCTCATCCATCTCAACAAGAATACCAAAGTTTTGAAGGGTGCGTTTTATAATATTTGCATTTGCCTTAATATCACCTACACCCGGCTTACCTTTATCTTTTTCTAATATGTCGATAGGTGGGGGAGTGTAGACACCGTGAAATTCTTTTCTGCTTTTTTCTTGAGGAACAAATTCCTCAGCTTCGCCTTTTCCAAAAATGCCAAAAAGTTTTTTACTTTCCTTTTCGTCGCTAGCTGTTTTTTCATTTTCTTTTGTTTCGGCGAGAGCTACTTGCTTTGCAATGTCTGAAGGGTTTGCTAAAGCTCCGGCATCAGCGTCGATTAATACAGGTTGCTTCTTTCTGAAGAGTGAAAGGAATTTTCCGATAAGGCTCATTTTTAGTGATGTATCAAAAATGATGAGCATTGAAATTAAAAATAGTGCGCCGAGGATAACAAAGCTAGCTTCGAATGCAAAAAGTTCTGTCATTGGGCCCGCGATGAAGCTACCGAGTATTCCACCTTTTCCAGATGAAAGAATTTTTACTGAAAGTAATTCTATTAAACCAAGTCCTGAAATCAAAAAAAGAAAAGCACCAATAAGTTTTGGAGTTGCTAAATTGTGGTGAAGGGATTTCAAAAAAGAGATGCCGAGAATTATGGTGATAGTGGGGAGGAGGAAATATCCAACACCGAGAAGGTATGAAAATACTGAATAAAGTTTTTCACCCACAAGCCCTGCGTGCCCGACCGATGCCATGATAAAAAAAACACCAAGAACAAGAAAAAGTATTCCTGTAATAGTGTCGACTGTTTCGTTACCGAGATGAGAAAAAATATGCCATCCCTTTGCTGGTTTCATTTCATTCTTTTGCTTGCCTGTATATTGTTTCCCCATTTGAGACTTTAAACCTTCTTGTTGAATTTGTTTCTTTCTTGCCATTTTTAAATTTGATTATTGTTTTAGTATTCCATGTTCGTGTCCGCATTGTCATTGCCGTGAAGACGGCAATCCAGTCTC
>CAZTQI010000029.1:0-7345 GCA_964615805.1 uncultured Candidatus Saccharibacteria bacterium
CATACAGAGTAACACGGAATGGTCATTTCAGACTGCTCAATTAAGTATTAACTCAGAAAATAATAAATAAATTTTCTCGGTTAGTGGTTTTCTAAAGACCGGCTAAGCTTGAGGGAGTTCAAACTCCCCATTCTTAACCCCCGCAATGAACGCCTCCCACTCTTCATGAGTGAAGTTGAGGGTTGTTTTGGTGGGATCTTTCGTATCACGCACCGCCACGGCATCCTTATTGATAGCGACTGCCACACAAGGAGGCAAAAGCTTAGGGTGACAAGCGGAGGATGTTTTAAAATCCCGATCATTAAACGTGTTTGTATTCATAATGTACTAGTTCTAGTCTTTACAGCAAAAACTATTCCTACTGTTTGACAATATTACGTTAACACAAATTAATACTATAAGCAAATATCAAAATACAGAACACCGCCTACGGTTTAAGTAAAATAATAAGGGGCTTCTCCTTCGGAAAAGCCCCTTATTATTTTATTTTTTTCAGACTGGATTCCCGCCTTCGCGGGAATGACAGAAAATTATTTAATCCCTCTCTTCGCCATATTCTCATTCTTGAAATCTAGAATCTTATTCTTTCTTTCTGTTTTGGCTTTTCTCGAAACTATCATGTAGGCAGCTAATCCACTAAACATAAATAGCCCAATAATGAATGCCCAGAACTGAGGATTGTCTTCCACACCAGTGTATGGAACCTGATTTAGATAAACTGAAGAAAGAGAAGCTGGTGAAGCTGGAGGTGGCAATACATAACCTCCCACCACAACAGTTGGACAAGAGACAGATTCTGATTGACCATCAGAAGTCACTCTAACCGTTACATATTTTGAACCAATCGTATTAAACCTTTTCGATATTGATGAATTATTTCCTGAAACACCTTCAGTTCCACTCCAATAATATCGATACCTTCCGTCACCACCATCTGCATCAACATCGAAGCGAACTGTTTGTCCAACTGAAATATTTGTAGTGTTTACCGTACAAGAAATATCTAAATCTTCATCTTCATCATCCTCAACATATACCGTTCCACAAGAACGAGTTATTGATTGATTTCCAGAACGAATTGTTACACTTCCTGTTTTTGTTCCTTCAGATGAATAGTCTACATCAACACGTCGTCCTGTTCTTCCAGAAAGAGGAGAACTTCCATGCCATTCATATGTATATGAACCCGTTCCTCCAGAAGCATCAGCAGACCATGTCACTGATTCATCAACATTAACATTTGAATCATCAACATCACATGAGCCGGTTAAGTTTTCGTCTTCCTCTTCTTCAACAACTGCACTTCCACAATCTTTGTAGAAAGTCTTTCCGCCAGAAGTCACGGCAACCCTTGCTGTTTTTGTTCCGAGAGATGAATATGATTTAGAAACTGAGCTGTTTGATCCAGAAAGACCATTTGTTCCACTCCATGAATATGTGTAATACCCTGTACCGTAAGAAGCAATAGCTCTCCAAGTTACAGACTCGTTAACGTTTACATTTGTATCCTCTGCATAACACGAAATTTCTACGTTACGGACACAATCATCTCCACAAGCACGAACAACAGTACTTCCACAATCTTTGTAAAAAGTTTTACCACCTGAAGTCACAGCAACCCTTGCTGTTTTATTTCCCGCAGATGAATATGATTTAGAAACTGAACTATTTGATCCAGAAAGACCATCTGTTCCACTCCATGAGTATTTATAATATCCTGTACCATAAGAAGCAATAGCTCTCCAAGTTACAGATTCGTTAACTTTTAGATCTGTATCCTCTGCGTAACATGAAATTTCTACGTTACGAACACAGTCTGTACAAGCGTTTGCTTTTATTTCAGGCACTAAAAATGAAATCGTAAACACCATAAATAAAATGGCTACGAAAGTAAAAATATTTAACTTTTTTGTTAATTTTTGCATATAGTATATTATACACCAAACAAGGCGTACTGTCAACTTTTTAACTGTTTTCTATCTAATACCCTCAAAATATGCCTCAACCACGTACCTTTCTGACTTTTGGCCAAAAGTGTTACATGTTGAAAGGGTAAGCATTTGACTTGTCTTATCAAAACGTACCAAAACATCCTTATCTGTGGCTAATTTAACAGAAGAAACTTTGTAAATGTAAGTTTTTCCATCTTCACCACTTACCTCTATGACGTCGCCCGAGGATAAAGATTTCAAATCATTAAATGCTTTATATGCTTGATTGCGTACCACTTTAATTCCCGTACTATGTGCAAACAAAAACATGTTTCCTTGAGTTAGATCTCCTGAACCAGGATAACGAACCGAACCCTGTTTTAGATATTCATCAAGAATTGCAATGGAGTCACTTTCAGGATTTGAAACAGAAGTATCAACTCCAATTTTAGGAATTTTTATATGATTAGGAAGAATTGCTTTCTGACTTATTTTCTCCGAAATTTCATTCTTTTCAATTACTTTAGGCATAAATTCAAGCTCAGTTGGAACAAGATTTAAGGTAACAAGTACAGCAAACGAGAGAAATAGTACTCCAAAAAAGAAAATAACCAGCTCTTTTTTGTGAGACTTCCATAAAGGCTTCTTTTCTAGTGAATTTATCATTTAACAATTGTACCTAGCTTTATGAAATTCGTCAATAGAATTAGTTGACATAATATTCAAAAGTTGTATAATTGAGATATGAAGAATAAAATAATCACAAACCCAATACTTAGAGGCTTTCTTATCGCGGGAATGCTTATTGTTGCTATCTTTGCTTTCATTGGTGCAACTAAAATTATTCCAAAGGCTTTTACGTCTATTGGCTCAGCATTTTCAAGTATTAGTTCGACCATATTCTCCCCCAAGGAAACTATAATACTTTCTCTTTCGAATAATTCTGTAAGCACAGGAGAGCAAGTAGATGTTTCGTTTGAACATAAAAACAAAAGTAATTCAGGAACCTACGAATTCAAATTTGATTGTTCAAACAATGATTTATCATTCACTTTAATAGATGGACAAAAAAATATTGACCTAGTTTGTACAGCAACAAGTACAGTTGCCTCAAACACATTCAAAATTATTCCTCACTTAAAAAAAGAAAATTCTTTTGTTGATTCATATATCTATGTGACATTTAATAATGACAAAGGTGCTCGGGAGGCGTCTGGAAAGACAGTTCTTACTGTACACAATGGTACAACAAAAGGAACCAGCTCAAACCAAAGTGAAACCTCTGTAAATAAAATTGAAAGTACAAAAAAGGAAACGTCCACAGTGGTCGAAAATGCTCGACCTGTAACAAATATCAATGTTGTAAGAAAGTCCGACCTATATATAAAAACAAAAGATATGGGAATTATTGCTAATGGTGTATTCATACAGAAAGCAAGTTTCGGACAATACGAAGCTCCTGTCGTAAGATTCAATATTGCTAATATTGGAAATACTGAAACTGGTCCATGGCAATTTACTGCAGTACTTCCAACTTACCCAATCCAGGTTTTTCCATCAGGAATTCAACCATCTCTTAAACCCGGAGAAATAATCGAATATACACTCACACTTCAAAATCTAGCAAATACAGGAAACAACGCTGTCTCAATTAATGTTGACCCAACACAAAGTGTTTCAGAACTTTCAGAAACAAATAATTTCGCCGTAATGACTCTTGTAAATTCAGGTAGTGGATATGAAAATAGAGTATATCCTTATAACAACTACAATAATTCAGATGATTCAGATTTGATGATTAGAATTATTGGAAGAGGTTATGTTGATAACGACGGAGATTTTGTTGAAGCTAGTTCAATTTCAAGTAACAAAACTGCGGCTATAAAATTTGAAATTGAAAATACTGGAGATGAGGATTCTGGCAGATTCAAATACAGTGTTTATTTCCCAAGTTATGACGACTCAACCGTAACTAAGACAGTGAGCTCCATTGATGCTGGTGAGAGAAAGAGATTTATTGAAGAATTCGAGGATCCAGAAGAGGGCACAAATGAATTCGAAATTCGCGTAGATACAGACAATGATGTAAGCGAAAGAAGAGAAGATAATAATTATATAGAAGAGAGTCTTAGGGTGTACTAAATATCGAGTTGAAAGTTCAAAAGTTATCAAGTTTATAAAGTAAAATGAGCCGGCCACTGCGTGGCCGGCTCATTTTGTATTAACTTTAAATTTTTCTTTTTAAATTTTAAATTTGTTAAACGTCTAGATTAGCTAGTTTTGCGTTGGATTGAATAAACGACTTACGAGCTGGAACATCTGTACCCATGAGCATATCAAATACAATATCTGCATCCGCTGCATCTTCAACAGTTACTTGTTTCAAAATTCGGCGAGCAGGATCCATTGTTGTTTCCCAAAGCTCTTCTGCATTCATTTCTCCGAGACCTTTGTATCGCTGAACATGAATTTTTGATGCTTTAACTTTTGAATTTCTTCCTGAACCTTCATTTTCCTCTTCAACAATTTCAGACTCATCAGGAATTTGTTCCCCATCCTCCACAGGTTCAACTTCTTCTGGGTTTAATCCCTCTTTTTCTAAATAGACATTTTTATCCTCATCATTATAAAAGTATGAAATTTCCTTTCCTTTTTTAATTTTATACAATGGCGATTGTGCAATATAGATATGTCCAAGATCTACAAGTGGTCTAAAATATCGGAAGAACAAGGTTAATAACAATGTTCGAATATGCGCACCATCCACGTCGGCATCTGTTGCAATAATTATTTTATGATATCGAAGTTTTCCAACATCAAAAGTATCCCCAATCGCTGTACCGAGTGCCACCACAAGATTCTTAACCTGCTCCGAAGAAAGCATTTTATCGAGTCTGGCTCTTTCAACATTCAAAATTTTACCTCGAAGCGGAAGAATTGCCTGAATACGTCGGTCGCGCCCCGTTTTTGCCGTACCTCCAGCAGAATCTCCCTCCACAATGAATAATTCTGATTCAGAAGCATCTTTTGTTTGACAGTCTGCAAGCTTACCAGGAAGTGTCATCCCTTCCAAAGCACCCTTTCGAAGCACGGAGTCTTTCGCAGCTTTGGCTGCCTTTCTAGCGCGTAGAGCAAGTATAGATTTGTTTACAATAGATTTTGCGTCATCGGGATGTTCCTCAAAGAACATATTCAAAGCATCTCCAAAGACAGACGCCACAGCACCTTGAGCTTCTGTTGATCCAAGCTTTGCTTTTGTTTGTCCTTCAAACTGAATTTCTCGAAGCTTCACAGAAACCACAGCAGTCAAACCTTCAAGCACGTCATCGCCTGTAAAGTTATCATCAGCATCTTTAATTATATTTGCTTTTCGAGCATAGTTGTTTACGATACGGGTCAAAGCAGTTTTGAAACCAGTAAGATGTGTACCTCCCTCAGGTGTGTGAATATTGTTTGCAAAACACATTATACGAGATGAAATATCATCAACATATTGAAGTGAAACTTCTACAGACTCCACACCTTCCGCTGCTTTTTCAACATAAAAGACATTTGAGTGAATTGGCTTTTGGAGTTGATTATAAAATTTAACAAGGGAAAGCAAACCTCCTTCGAAATAAAATGTTTGTGACGGAACTTCAAGACCTAAATCCTTCATATAGAAAACATCAGCAAGATCAATCTTACCTTTGTAATCCATTGCGTTTATTACAGTAATTCTAAGACCCTTCACAAGATAAGCTTGTTGACGCATATGCCCTACAATTCTACTAAAATCAAAACTTTGTTTACCAAAAATTTCTTCATCTGGCTGGAACATTACAATAGTTCCATGTTCATTTGTCTTATCAATTTTCTTTACAGCAGCTTTCTTCTTCCCCCTTGAATATTCTTGCATATAAACACCTTCTCCCGCTTTGTGCACCAATACTTGAGTGTAACTTGAAAGAGCGTTCACTACAGAGGCACCCACACCGTGAAGACCTCCAGAAACTTTATATCCCCCTCCTTCACCAAACTTTCCTCCAGCATGAAGAGTTGTCATAATTGTCTCAAGAGCTGAAACTTTTGTCTTTGAATGAATACCAACAGGAATACCTCGTCCGTTATCCACTACTCGAATATGATTATCTGGAAGAAAAGCAACTTCAATGTGATCTGAAAAACCACCCATCGCCTCATCGCGTGAGTTGTCAAAAATTTCTGTAATAAGATGATGAAAACCATCAGGACCAGTCGTACCAATATACATTCCAGGGCGCTTTCTCACCGGCTCAAGCCCTTCTAGAACCTGAATAGCATCTGCTCCATAAGCATCCTTCTTATCTTTTTTATCTTTATCTTTAGCCATAATATTTATCCGCACACTAACATACTTTTAACACTTAGTTTAATCGTTTGTTTATATAAAATCTAACATGCAGTGATAGTGTAATGATATGTTAGTGTGCGGATGAATTATAACAAATTTTAACTAAAAATTCCTATTGACAGTAACCTAAATTATGATATAGTTTGCACATCTGCGACTTAAACATTAGCTAATCAAACAACTTGAAAGGCGGTGCAGATACCGTTCTTTCGCAACAAAAAAAAACAAGATGAAATCGATGAATCCGATATTTATACTTGACCTCATCAGGCTTTTTACTATCGCTGGAGTCAGGCCAATTCACGAACACCAAGCAGTACACTGTTTCGGTGGATTACAAAACATGGTCACACTTTTGACGAGAGACCAGAAATTTACCTGTTTACACAATCCGGGTACGTGCGCTTTTTTGAAAAGAGACGATTCGCAAATTGAGCTAATTCTACCGAGTATTCCGGAGCATGACGGGTGGTTGCTTCCAACCGAGGAAGACCTCGCAAAGCTCTTTGAAATTTTCACTCTCGAAGGAAAAAATTTCACCCTGCTCGAGGAACACAATCACAACACAGCAATCCTCAAAGCATTTATGTTCAAACACAACACTGGTGCAGTGGTACAAATCCTCTGGCGTGCAACTCCGATTTTCCCCGCTGATCAAAAATAGCCTTCTGTCGAAATCTTCCAATACCCTCCACACAATTTCGTGGGTGGGTATTTTTTATGTAAAAAATTATGCACAAAAGTGACGGCTGTCACTTTTGTGCATAATGATTTCTATTTTGAAACAATCCTGGATCCCCGATAGCTCTCCTTCCAGTCGAGCTTCGAGGACGACACAAAATATAGTCATGAGTACATTCTTTATTTTGTGTCGACTTTTAACTACCTCACAGTCCACCCCCCTTTCCCATTCATCTCTTCTGTAATTTTATTCACTATTTCATTGATCTCATTCTCCTCTAAAGTTTTTGTCATCGACTGTAGTACAAAGCGATATGCATATGAAGTCTTTCCATCTTTTGAAAAGATGTCGAAAAGTGAA
>CAZTQI010000030.1:0-7302 GCA_964615805.1 uncultured Candidatus Saccharibacteria bacterium
TTTCGACTTTTTGTTTCGTTTCACTCACAAAAATTCGGAAAAGCTTTTTCATTCTGGTACTCACCAGAATTTCAACCTCCGCCGGAATAACAGAAGGGCTTTCACCGTTCTTTTTGCTGTGATTGTCTCAAGTCTCATTCTTGCTCTTGGACTTGGTATTGTGGCAATTACAATGAAAGAAGTTCGGCTTTCTGGTACTGGGCGCGATTCCCAATTTGCCTTTTATGCAGCAGATTCTGGTTCTGAATGTGCTTTGTATTACGACACAAGAGGAGAAGAATATTTTGCGACCTCATCATATTCTTTGCCTAATGCAGAAATAATATGTAACGGACAAAAAATAGTAGCAACAACTACGGCGCCAACAGCCGAGGCTGCCACCTCAACATTTAGGATGTATATGAAATATAACAGCCCTGTAGAAGTAGTAACAGAACCCTGCGTCGATGTTTACGTTATTAAAGGAAAACATCCTATTACAGGCTCAACAACAACCAGTATTGACTCGCGTGGTTACAACACTTGTGTTGAGTCAAACCCCCGTCGCATTGAAAGAGGGTATCGTGTACAATACTAGTATATGGTGAGGCAGATCCCCAAGGAAACTAAAGATAGAGCCTTTAAGCTCCAAAGCCTCATCGCTTTTCATTCTCATAAGTATCACACCCTTGATGAGCCAGAAATTAGCGATGAAGCATATGACTCTCTTTTAAAAGAGCTTATTTCGCTTGAAACAGAGTTTCCAGAGTTGAAGACAAGTACAAGTGAATCGGAAAGGGTGGGAAATGTTCCGCTTAAAGAATTTAAGAAAGTTAAGCATGAAGTAAGGCAATGGTCTTACGATGACGTTTTTGATTTTTCTGAGCTTGTGAAATGGGATGAGAAAATAAAAAGGCTTGTTGAAAAGGATGATTCATTGTTTAAAGAAGAACTTGAGTATTGTGTAGAATTAAAAATTGATGGTTTGAAAATGGTGCTCACATATAAGGATGGAGAATTTAAACAAGGAGCAACTCGCGGAGATGGGGAAGTTGGTGAGGATGTGACATCAAATTTGAAAACAATAAAAAGTATTCCGCTTAAGCTTTCAGAAAAAGTTGATTTGGTTGCTGTTGGAGAATGTTGGTTATCGAAAAAGGAATTAGAAAGAATAAACAAAGAAAGAGAAAAAAAGGGGGAGGCGCTTTTTGCAAACACAAGAAATGCTGCTGCTGGATCCATTCGCCAGCTTGATCCAAAAGTTGCTTCAAGTCGAAAACTGAATTCTTTTATATATGATATTGATTTATATTCTGCTGTCATTCCGGCGGAGGCCGGAACCCAGTCGGAAAAATCCGAAATCCGAAGCATAAAATTCGAAACAAATTCAAAATTTAAAATTCAAAATTCAAAACAGACTTTAGGACTGGATTCCGGCCTCCGCCGGAATGACAATACCGAAGACGAGAGTATTTTGACTCAGGATGATGAAATTATACTTCTTTCGAAATTAGGATTCAAAACAAATCCACACCATAAAGTCTGTAAAAATGTGGAAGAGATTGAAAATTTTTATAAACACTGGGCAAAAGAAAAAGGTTCTCTCGACTATGGGCTTGATGGGATCGTGATTAAAATTAATTCAAGAAAAATTCAAAATGCATTAGGTTATACAGGTAAGTCTCCACGCTTTGGTGTTGCATATAAATTTCCAGCAGAGCAGGTCACAACTATTGTTGAAGATATTGCTTTGCAGGTTGGGCGCACTGGCGTAGTGACCCCTGTGGCTCATTTAAAACCTACTTTAGTCGCTGGCTCAACAGTTTCTCGAGCAACACTTCATAATGAAGACGAAATAAAAAGGCTCGATGTGCGAATTGGGGATACTGTTATTTTGGAAAAAGCTGGGGATGTGATCCCTAAAATTGTTAAAGTTTTAAAAGAGCTCAGAAAGGGAAATGAAAAAGAATATAATTTCCCTGAAAAAGTAAATGTTTGTGGTGGGGACGGATCTATTGAAAGGGTACCAGGGCAGGTCGCTTGGCGATGTGTGCATAACTCATATGAACAAGAAAAAAGAAAGTGGTATCACTTTGTTGGTAAAGGAGCATTTGATATTGATGGCTTAGGCCCTAGAATTGTTGATGCTTTGCTCGATGCTGGGCTCATTTCTTCATATGCAGATTTGTTTACTTTGAAAGCTGGTGATGTGCTCGGACTCGAAGGCTTTAAAGAAAAATCTACAAATAATTTGATTGAGGCAATTGGAAAAGCAAAAAAAGTTACATTGCCAAGATTAATTATCGGACTTTCCATTCCTCAAGTTGGAGAGGAGACAGCGTATGATATTGCAAAAAGTTTTGGGAGTATAGAAAATATTGCAAAAGCGACAGAGGAGGATTTTATGAATGTTTTTGGTGTGGGGGATATTGTGGCAAAATCTTTGGTGGAGTGGTTTGAAAATTCTGGCAACAAAAATATATTAAAAGAACTTCTGAAGCAAATTAAAATAGAAAATCCTAAAGAGAAAGCGGGTTCCAATGTTTTAGCTGGTAAAACTTTTGTACTTACCGGCACAATGGAAAAACTTTCACGTATAGAGGCTGAAGAAAAAATCCGTACCCTTGGTGGAGACGTATCAAGCTCTGTATCTAAAAAAACAACATATGTGGTGGCGGGGGAGAATGCGGGGTCAAAACTTGAAAAGGCGAAGGATTTAGGAATTCAGGTGTTGACAGAGGGGGAATTTCACAGGATGTTATAGTTGTTGTAACTGTTCTAAACGTTCAATATGTAAAATTAATAGTTTTGATTTTTTAATTTCAAATTTAAATTTTGACTTTTGCCTTTTAACTTATAAATGTTAATATCAATCATATGGAAATTAAAGACGTTAAAAAACTAGCAGAGCTTAGTCGAATTCAATTAAGTGATACAGAAGCGAATGAAATAGGACAAAGTCTGGACTCCATTTTGGGCTATGTGGAGCAGGTTAAGCAGGTTTCATCTGATACTGATATCGAACCAACTTTCTATTCTACAAACTCACTCCGAGAAGATTCAAACTCAAATGAAACTGGAGCTTGCCGTGAAAAGCTTGTAAATTCCGCGCCGAAAAAAGAAGGCTTCTATGTTAAAGTTAAAAAAATACTAGGACTAATTTCTGAATAATATGATCGATATAAAAACCCTTACAATTAAAAAGGCTCATGAAGCTCTTAAAAATAAAGAGTATAGCGCTGTCGATTTAGCACAAGCTTATTTAAAAGAAATTGAAATTAAAAACCCAGAGCTTCATGCTTACTTGGGTGTATATGATGATGTTTTGGAGCAGGCTAAAAAAGCTGATGAAATGTTTGCGAGCGGAATGGGAACGATGCTCACCGGTATTCCAATTGCAATAAAGGATAATATTTTATATGAAGGAAAGGTTGCAACTGGAGGTTCTAGGATTTTAGAAAACTATGTCGCTACATATGATTCAACAGTTGTAAAAAAGCTGAAAGAAGCCGGGGCTATAATTTTAGGTCGTGCAAATATGGATGAGTTTGCTATGGGTGGTTCTACAGAAAACTCTGCATTTGGTCCATCAAAAAATCCTTACGATACTTCTCGTGTCCCAGGGGGTTCTTCTGGAGGTTCGGCTTCGGCCGTAGCATCCGATATTGCTCTTTGCGCACTTGGATCTGATACAGGAGGCTCCATTCGTCAGCCAGCTAGCTTTTGTGGAATAGTTGGTTTGAAGCCCACATACGGCTCAGTCTCACGACACGGACTTATGGCGATGGCTTCATCGCTCGACGTGATTGGTCCCATGACAAAAACAGCGGAAGATGCAGAAATTGTTTTTAATACAATAAAAGGTAAGGACAAATTTGATGCTACAAGTGTCGAAGGAGAGTCATTAAAAAAAGAAAAATATGTGGTTGGGGTACCTAGAGATTTTCTGAAAGAAGGTGTGGATCCTGATGTTCTAGAAAATTTTAATCAATCAGTAGAAAAGTTAAGAGCAGAAGGTTATGAAATTAAAGAAGTTTCACTTCCAACGCTTCCATTTGCACTTTCTGTTTATTATATTCTTATGCCAGCAGAGGTAAGTTCAAATCTTTCTCGTCTAGATGGTGTGAAATATGGTTCATTAAAAGAAGGTAAAGATTTGATGGAGGACTATTTTTTAACGCGTGGAGAATTTTTTGGAAAGGAAGCAAGAAGAAGAATAATGCTCGGAACATATGTGCTTTCGACAGGCTACTACGATGCATATTATGGTAAAGCTTTAAAGGTTCGAGAATTGATAAAAAAAGATTTTGACAAAGTGTTTAAGGAGGTTGATGTAATTGTGACTCCGGTTTCGCCAATCCCCGCATTTAAGTTTGGAGAAAAAGCAAACGACCCATTGCAAATGTATCTCGCTGATATTTTTACAGTAAGTGCAAACCTCGCTACTATTCCAGCAATTTCAATACCTGCAGGAGTAGTGACTCGTGAAGGAAAAGATTTACCTGTTGGTTTACAAATTATGGCTCCACGATTCGGAGAAAATATTCTCTTTCAAATTGGTAAAAAATTTGAGATAATGTAGTGAATGGCCTCAGATAAAGATAAAAAAAAAGAAGCTCCACCTTCAAAAACGGGACACGATGTACTTTGGGAGATAGTTGGATTTTTCTTTGCACTTTTTATAGTAGCATCTGCTATTTCTGGTTTTTCTATTTTTGATTATGTTAATAAGAGTTCCTCGCCAGTTGTATTAGACGGAACTACTAAATCTGTTTCAGGAGACTATAGTTTTTGGAGTAATTTAATTGGGGCGACAGAAGGTGTATCGTTTGATTCTGCCTCCGATCTAGCTTTGGGTAATGATGTAATAAGTAAGGGATTGATACAGGTTCGAAGAGAACCAGGAGGAAGTGTGATTGGATTACAAAAACGCGGAGCTATGGCAAAGATAGCTGATGGACCAATTTTTGCATATGGCGCTAAGTGGTGGATGGTGGATTATGAGGAACCACCAAGTGGATGGGTAGATGAAAAGGATATCACCAATAAGTTCTTTTCATACTATGTTATAAATTTTTTCCCTATCCTTTGGGGTTATATAAAAATCTTAAGCTTAATACTTTCTGTATTTTTTGGAATAGTTATTGTTTATGTGGCAATAAAAGAAATGTTTGTTCCGTCGTATGATACGGTACCAATTATAAAAGAAGAAGAGCCGATTACTGAAGCGACTCCAATAACAACAAAAGCTAGTCCTCCTAGCAACTTACCTACTTCAGAATACGAAGAACCATCTGAGGAAAATGCTAAATGGAAACACGTTGAGCTTTTATTGAAGTCACATAATTCAAGCGATTGGCGACAGGCTATTATTGAAGCAGATGTAATGTTGGAGGATATGCTTGATAAAATGGGTTATCCAGGAGTTGGTATCGGTGAAAAATTAAAAAATGTGGAGGAAAATGATTTTCAGACATTGGACAAGGCCTGGGAAGCACACAAGGTTCGAAATAGAATTGCTCATGATGGAAGTGGATTAAAATTCCCATATAATGAGGCCGTGAGAGTTGTTGGGTTATATCATGACGTTTTTAAGGAGTTTTATTGGATGTAGGCTAAAACATTTTGAATACAAAATGTTCGCCCGAACAAATTTGAGTGAGCTCGAAAGAGTTTTCGAGCGCAAGAGCGGAAGACGACGGTCTGAGCTATGTGGAAAAGATTTTTCAGTAGAAAAATACTTTTGTACAAATTTGTTTTAGGGTTCTAGATGTTCTAATGTTCAAGGCGTTCTAAATGAGGAACAAAAGCAAAAATCGAAACATTCGATGCATCGAATGTTTCGATTTTTATAATTAGAACATCTCAAAACTTATATTATATTTGTAACCTATATAACGGCAGAAGTTTTTTGTTTGCATTTTTTGTGAAATTAGTGTATTGTATGTGCCAATAGCGGGGTAGAGTAACGGTAACTCGCAAGGCTCATAACCTTGAGACTACTGGTTCGATTCCAGTCCCCGCAACAAGATAAAAACTCCCACAGGGGAGTTTTTCCTTTGTTGCGGGGAAGAAAGCTCTGGGGGAGCTTTCGTCTGGAATCGAACGCCGGAATGAATGCAATTCAGTAGAATTGCATAATGAGGCGGTGCCCAGACCAAAACTTTTCGACGGAAAAGTTTTGAGTCGCGGGCGATGTCCAGTCCCCGATTTATTTTTGTGACGACAAAAATTTATTCGCGGGCGATGTCCAGTCCCCGCATCTTTCCAAAAAAACAAAAATATGTTACTTTTAGTTCCAATGTCGGGGTAGCTCAGCCGGTTAGAGCGGGCGCTTCATAAGCGTCAGGTCGCGAGTTCGAGTCTCGCCCTCGACACAAAATTCGGGCTAGACTCGAACTCAACACAAATATGTTATAATCCTAATATGGAAAAGCAAACAGATTTTTTGGAGAATTTAGACAGTGGACAGCCTATTGCTGTAACTAAGAAAACATCACCTAAGCAGGTTGAGTTAGATGAATTGTTGAAGGAAAAAGATGAACTAAGTAGAAAGATAGACTCTTGTCCCATGTGTGATGGTGGTAATAAAAACCATTGCAGTAAAGGTCATCCTCAAGATTGGGAAAAGTTACTGGAAAGGATAAAGTTGTTGGAAGATTCGATTGCGGCTGAAGATATTTGATTATTTCCTCATTTTTTGTTTCGTGCGTGATATTATCATGCCTATTTATAAAAAATACAATAAAGATTTTTTTAAAAAGTGGTCAGGTGACATGGCTTATATTTTGGGTTTTATTTGTGCTGACGGTAATTTGATAAAGAATAAGAGAGGTGCTCATTTTATTGCTTTATACAGCGCAGATTATGATTTGTTGATTGATATCAGAAAGGCTATGAAATCTGAACATAAGATATCTCATAAAAATGGCGGAAGAGGTAATAACTATTGTATCCAAATTGGAAGCAAGGAAATGTTTGAAGATTTGGCTAAATTAAATATTTTTCCCAATAAAACAAAAAGGCTTAAACTTCCCCCTATTCCATCAAAATTTTGGTTTTCCTTTTTGAGGGGGTACTTTGATGGTGATGGCAATGTTTGGGTTGGGTATGCCCATAAAGAAAACAAAAACCCAAATTTAACTATTCGGGTGGTATTTACTTCTTGTACAAAAGAATTTTTAGAATCAATAAGAGATACTACATTAAAATATTTTCCACAAAAAGGAATAATTAGAAAAGGTGATGGAAATTACTATAGATTGACATATGCTGTCTTTGGGGCTTTGAATTTATACAAATATATGTATAATAGTAGTTACG
>CAZTQI010000031.1:0-6918 GCA_964615805.1 uncultured Candidatus Saccharibacteria bacterium
CTCAAGCTCTACCGAGAGCCTCAGTTGAATTTACAGACAATATGTTACACCACCTGCATATTAATGTCCATAGGCATTACTTCATATCGCAGAGTATTTTCTTTTTGTTTCATTTTTGTTTTACCTATCTTTAATATCTGTGTACATTCTGGCGATCATCTTTACGTTTTTCGTAGCACTATATAACTCTACTGCCCTTTCTTTACCAAACAATCCGAACTGATTCGCAACTTTAGGATTGTCAAGTATGCTAATGATTGCGCTAGCTAGCAAGACTTTTTTATTAGGAGGCACTAATAAGCCCGTTTTGCCATTTTCAACTAATTCACGTACTCCACCAATATCTGATGCTACAACTGGCCTAGACATGGCAGCTGCTTCTATGACTGGACGCGCAAAATGAGGCTCGACACTGGGAAAAACGACGACATCGCAACACGCAAAATAATCAAAAACATTCGGGGCGAAGGGCAACAAATCGATGACATTATCAAGGCCTTGGCGATGTATCCACTTAACTAACATTTGCCCGGGCGTCCCTAACCCGAAGATGGGCAATATCGTCTGGACTGCTTTTTTTAAGCCACGCGTCGCTAAGACCGGTCGCGAGAAAAGCATAAAGACCTTAAGTTTTTTTTCTTTACCATAAATTAAGGGTATCGCTTCAAGAAGAACTCTAAACCCTTTTATCCTTGAAAGCCCTCCAACATAAACAATAACCTTTGCCCCTTTATCTATTCCTAGTTTTTGGCGCGATTGTTCGCGTGACAGCGCGTTTTCAATCGTTTTCCAATCGACAAAATTTGGAATAACAACTCCATGTCTGCTTTTTACCCATTGTTCTTTATCATTTTCGCAGATAAATATTACGTATGGCATGCGTAAAATCAGCTTTCGCAAAAAATGTGTCCTGAGCCCTTGATATGGAGGACATTCCCTGATGTGCCACACAAATGGTATTTTTGCTTTAGATAATGCCGATGCTGATGGAGACAAAACAACAGAATTAAGATGCACAATATCAGGCTTAATTCTTCTAATTGCGCACAGAGTGGCCTTGCCTGATTTTTTCCATCTTAATAGCTCTGTTACAAAGCGCAAAAGACTTCTCGGTTGCCGCCAACAAGCCCAGCCTCCTGTTGTGTGCGAAAATATTGAAATGCCAGATGTGAAATGGACAGAGAAACCAGCTTTTTGATAGAGATCAGAAACTTCCAGGCTATTATTTATTAAGGCTACTTCACACTTAAAACCCTGCCGACTCAATTCTTGCATTGTATAGAGGAGACTTAAGGTCGAGCCACCTAGCGCTCCAGCATGCTGAACAAATAATATCTTCATTTTTTAACGCATTCTCCAATAGCTGTTGAGCGTGACATTAGTAGATGTAGAAGCTTTGAAATATTTACTTTACCCCAGCCAATTTCTTCCGCAACCATCCACTCATATTCAAACCCAAGCGAGACTGCCAACCTTGCAAAACAGTCATTCAAATGTTTAGTTGAAAATAATTCAATTACTACAGGAGAGTTTTCGCACCACACCAGATTTGCCAATCCAGCCCCGTGATTTGCAACAATAAATTCGGCCTCTTCAAAGAGCAGAATCTGGTCTGCCACTGTCAAGTTCTCTAAATATACGGTTTTAACACCATGTTGCTGAAGAACGGACTCCACTTCTGCTTGATTCGCAAATGCTCTCGAACTAAAACTTCTTGAAACAAAAAACCTCTTCGGGCCCGACATTCCATCCCTGCCTAATGGCTGTAACACTTCCTTAAGCACCTTTATATCCTGTGGGTGAACAAAACCACTCCATTCAGATACAGTTGAAAAAACATAATCTGCAACTTTATAAACACGAGCATCAATCTTTGTTGGTTCCCTTTTTATAACGCTCCTTCTCAGCAAAAAATTAAGTATCTCGTCTACAAATTTATATTCATGGTTCAGAATAAACGGACAAATTGAATATTTGCTTGCAGCTTGAAGTAACTGAGGCAAAGACTCGAGTAAAAAATGATAGTAACCAACAGGTTTTATCAAAAACACACATGATTCAGAAATGCTGGGCTTAATCCACGGCACACGAAATGGTCCCTGACACACATTCGGATAATAACCATAACTTTCCATTAAATATTTTTTGCTCCCTTGATTTAGGCGTGTAACACCATTACCTGAGTACACGTTTACATTTGCGCAATGGAAAACAAATTCTCCTTTAAATGCATGTTTTCTTCTGAACCACACCGGTGCGTCCTCGGAAAATTTATAATGCACAATCTGCTCATCTTTTACAACTTGCATTTCTCTGATCGATTTTTGCAAATCGAATTCAAAAGAGTTTTCACAAATTGAATGCACAACTTGCCCCTTTCTAGGGAGCCCATAAATGAGGTTTACAATTTTACAGGCTACAATATAAAATTTTAAAAAGATCATAATTCTTTGTTACTGTTGAAATATAAGTATTGTTACACACTGTGATTTGTGATTACTTATTACTATAAAAGAGAAAGAGAAAATTTCAGTGATATAGCTTTATTTCAGGAACCACAAAAATTGTTTAAAGCTACACAATCATTGCTGATATGTTACGCTTTCTAAAAAAATATCTGACCAATGGGGCCGAATATAGAAGTATATAATACAGGAACAACGCCACAGACAATGCAAAAGATTGCCTTTCCCTTTTACCAAAGATACCAGAGCGACCATGAAACAAGCCCTCAATATTTGCTATAAAAACTTCTTGATTACCAGCCAGTAAACCCTTTATGGATTGCACAATAGGCATGTGATCAGGTTGATATTCTTTAATATCTGGGTGTAACTTTGTAATCAAGAATTTGTTGCGGGTTAAATAGTATAGCGCATTACATCCTGTATCGCTGCCCTTATGTTTATGCTTTATACATGAGCCAAAACACATACCCACATCATAACCTAGCTTAGAGAGCCTAATACAAAGTTCGTTCTCTTCCCCATAACAAAAAAACCGTTCATCAAACCCCCCGTAGTCGACAAACAAACTACTCCTTAATAACATACCACACCCTACAACACGGTCTGTCAACATTACACCGTTTACATAGCTTTTTTCACTGCTAGGATCAGACCTAAATCCCCACGTGATTAAATTATCATTTTTGTCCACGCTAGCATATCTACTTCCAAGAACTGCGATTTTAGGATAATCATGAGCCATTTTTAAAAGAGGCGTTAAAAAATCGTTATATACGAGACAATCGTTATTAATAACATAAACAAATTCAAAACCAGATTCTCTCGCCAGTTTTACCCCAAAATTCACTCCACCTGAAAAACCACAGTTTAAATCAAGTCTCTTTACAGTAACTGCCGATTCAACATCTCTAAATGAGTCAGTTTCACTTTTGTCAGAGCCATTGTCTATGACCCATATTGGCGTCTCCAGTTTTTGTTCAATAATTGACCGGACTAACCGAGCAGTCAAATCCCATTGATTCCAGTTTAAGGTTAATATCAGAGCGGTTTTTGTATTGTTTCCAAGGCTCATTTTAATTATCGTTCAAAACTCATTTTTTGATATTTCTTGCAACAACAATAAAGTATCTGGGAATTTCTTCCTTGCCTATTATACTCGGGACGGGAGATGTATTCTCATCCGGATGCCAGAGTCCAATCTTTTCGAGGATCCGCATTATTGAATTAATGTTTTTCTTTCTTTGTCTCTGTCCGTACACTTCTGTCTCAACATAAAACCCAACCTCCCGCAAAAAATCACTTAGCTCCTCTGGCGTAAATTCTTGAGTGTGGAAACTATTTAATGGCTTATCACCGACCGTCAGACTATTGGGTGATGTAACCTTACGATTTGGAGATGACATAAGAAGAACACCATCATTATCTAAAAGTTTAAGTAAATTTTTCAAAGCTTTATGCCAATCTTTGATATGTTCAATCGTTTCAAAACAAGTTATCAGTTGATATTTGCTTCCTCCCCAATATTCACAAATATCCCCTTTCTCATATGTAATCAATTCCGAACCATGTTGCTGTGTTGCGAATTCAATCAATTCCCAGTTGACGTCTACTCCGTTATATCGAACCGCTCCGGAATCAAGAAACATAGGGCCAGAATAACCCGTGCCACATGCAATATCTAAAACTGTCTTCCCTTTCGCATATTTGCACGCAAACTTATAGCGCTCTAAGTGATCAGCTTCAATTCTTTTGCCCGACTTTCCAGGGACGAAAAACTCTCCCGTAAACTCTATAGTTTTTTTTTCCGCTTTTTCAGTTTGATGCATCATGTTATAATCACCTTTCTTTTTTTAATTAAATCAACTCTTAGACAAAAGCTGAACTACCTCTTTAGCTTAGCGCCTTTTCTGTTTCATCCATTTTTTTCATCTTTCCTAAATAGTTGACATATAAAAATACCCATATCATATGAATAATCCATCCAACAAGCCTAGCTAGCGCGATGCCATTTGCACCCCACTGAACGGTCAAAAATGACAAGGTTGTTATGAGCAATCCCAACCCTACTGTCATCAAAAAACCTATCCACATTTTTCCTGCTGCGCCCACTAGTTGCCCAGAGGGGCCAAGAATAGATCCTATTCCTGCCGTGGTCACTGATAAGCACAAGGCCAACTCTCCTCCGACAAACGTAGGACCGTATGCTTTCATTACAAATGGACTTATTAAATATAATCCAACAACAACAGGAACAACCACAGAAGTAATTGCGATAGTTAGTTTTCGATGTAAGCTGATGCAACTCTTAAAATCCGATTTTCCAATTTTTTCCGACATTATTGGCAAAATGGCTGAGCAAATCAGAGATGGAAAAGTTTGCACAACTAAATTCCATTGATTTGCTACACCAAGAACCCCTAATTGTTCATAACCACCTGGCTGGTTTGCGAGGAGAACATTGCCAAACCACAACACAAAACCCGACAACAGATTCGTCATAAAAGCAGGGACACTGAATTGGAATATCACTTTCCATTCTTGGAGGATGTGCGTCCATTGCAAAACTATACCAAGCCGGCTCCATTCCTTTGAAACAATCCATCGCGTCCAGCAAACAGCCAAAATCGAAGCAAAAGCTAGACCAATAATAGCACCTCGTATACCGCAGTAATAAGCACCAATTAAAACAAAAAAAGACTGTGTTATTGTTTGAAATATATTAACAAAGGATAACTGACGAAAGGACTCGCAACCAGTAAGGGATGCTTGTTGCGCGCCATTTATAAGTCCCAACGAAACAGTTACTGCTGAAATTCTTAGTAAGTTTACTAAATGCGGAGCTTTAATTGTATTTATTGCCAAGTAAGGAGCCAAAATTACTAAAACAACGGAGTAAATCAGCGCACTAATGCATATTATGACTGTTGAAAGTGCTATGATCTGGCCTAGTCGCGCCTTATCTTTTGACTTCAACTCAGCCACATATTTTATGACAGTTGTTCCAATTCCTAAACCGGCAAATCCACCAAACACTGATGCAGTACTTAGAAGTATACCATACTCTCCATACCCCTCTTTGCCTAAAATGCGAGCGATCAAGAAAGATGCAACTACAGAGAACCCTCTTGTCGCGACTGTGGTCACGCCACCCCAAAAAGCACCTCTAAAAATACGCAAACGCGTTTCCGAAACGAGAAAAGAGTTTAGTTTTTCTCGCCAAAAAAAAATTTTAAAATAGGGCAACTTAGCGTGATCGTAATTTGACATAACAGAGATTCGAAGGTACGTACCTAGGGGATCGATGAGTAGTTCGAGGGATCTTAGTTACACATTCTACAAATGACAAAACCCCAGCTCGGGTGTCTCGTACATCGTCACCTCGGCCATAAATTCGCTGAAGGTGAAGGCGATGGTCTTGCCAAAGTAGCCGTCGGAGGGGTTGCCGATCAGGGCGGCGCGGGCGTAGGAGTGGGTGTGGATGAGCATGGGAAGAGAAGTGCGTTAGTGTGTTAATGTGTTAGTTGAATAGGTCGAGGGGTCGTAGATCTACATTCTACAATTCAACTATCAAGAACGTCTTCGCTGGATATAGTCTCGGATGTCGGCAACCAACGCTAACTCTCCAAGCGTATGCAATACATCATATCCGGACTGCAAATACTCCGTCACACCATAACGGATAAACAGATCGGCGGCATCCGCCCCCGACACGTTTTCGTGCCGCTTATAAGCCTCAAGACAAAAAACAACAAACCGCACGTCTTTTGTTTCGCTCTTTTTACTCATCGGGAAACTCCGGTAGGCCAGTACGTAATTCGCTGTTCAGACAGTCGAGCAATAGCTGTGGACTGTGATGCCAAAGTTTTGTATTTTCTCTTTCTAACACGCGATAGACTTGGGAATGATAGACAATGGACAAGGCCTCGTTGAGTGTTTTGCCTGTCACTTGCATAAACGCCTCAACCAGACCATCAACTTTGAGTTCAAAAATGAGGGGGTATTGTACTGCAGTCATTAGGTGACCTCCTCGCAAGCGTCGTAACGTAATAGGCTAAGCGCCTGTTGTGTCGTGAAAACGAAACAATTGCATGAGGTGCCATCAGACGACGTTGCTTAATCAGCGCCCATTGCTTGGCTTGCTTCAAATCCGATGTTGCATAGAATCCCGGACCAAAATCCAGCCTTCTTGTTGCCGCTAATAATCGCGGCTCGGACACACAATTCGTACTTCCATGATAAATCTTCACCGTTCTGCCTCTACCTTAATGGAGTCAAACAATCGTTGGTTTTAAAGTCGTACAGCCAATTGCTTGCATTGATGTTGCAAGGCGTTGATACTGAGATTCGTCTTCGTATAGTCCGACGATAGTCGTCAAGGGGTCGTAGTTAGACATTGGGTTGCGCTGAAAAAGTCGGCGGACAATGCTGACAGCCGACCTTAATCAGTTTT
>CAZTQI010000032.1:0-3962 GCA_964615805.1 uncultured Candidatus Saccharibacteria bacterium
GAAAAGAACTTCACCGTGAACTTCGTCGGACTCCAGCAGGGCACCAAGCCCAGCTATTCCGTCGTCTCTCGCGAAGGTTCGATCAGTGCAGTCTCCTCTTTCGCCATCGTCGAAGAAGAGGACGAGTGATTTGTTGGGAGTTCCGTTTCAAAATAGCCACGAGTTTGCGCAAGCAAGCTCGTGGCTATCATTTTTTCATTTTTAGATTTTAATTATTCAACAGCCTCGGTTTCCACACCCGAAATCTTTTTGAATTTTTCAAAAACAGAAGAAAATGAATTGTCACCGAGAATTCCTCTAATATCAACCAGTTCTTTATTCACATCAACATCCTCTTTGGCAGAAATAATATCAGCAAAATGAGAAATGAAAGTTGTTGCGTACGCACCCTTTGGCAAAATAAATTGCAAAATTATTCCAAGCCCCGGCACCACTTCAACTTTTTTTATTTCAACAGAAGAAAAAACATCTACCTTTCTGTCTGTTAAGTTAATAAAAGGGAAGTTTTTTATATTTTTAAACTCGTCAGGTTTTATGTTTATAATTTTGTATATATCTTTGTATAAATCATGAACTCGACTATTTAATGTAAGACAAAGCGGTAGTGTTTTATCATCCCTCACACTAGCAAGATTATTGAAAAGCAGGGAAGCAAATGCATATGCCCACATTTGTGTTTGGTCTTTGATTACACAGAGAGATTTGATAGCGTTTCCATCATTTTCAATTAGGGCGTCTAGGAGGCGGTGCTCCGTTTTTAGTATTGTTGGAAAATCCTTAAACACTTCTTTTATCGCCAACCAATCTGGGGCTAAATTTTTTGCTTTACTTCGAAGCTCAACAAAATAATCAATTTCAAAAATTCCTTTTTCAAACAAAACACTTTCTATAACTCTGTCGCAAAGGCCTTTCACCATATAATAACCATATTTTTGTGAAAGCAATCTTGGGGAGCCAAACCTCTGTAAATAATAAAAATTCTTAAACCCATTTTTCTTAACAAAATCTATTTGTTTTTCAATATCAACTTTCTCATTTGTACGAAGCAAAATAGTGAACTGATTTGCTTTCAAATTTCCAGGAGAAAGAGGTTGCAAAGTATCATGAATATCCTTTATAAAATAATTATCTGATTGAATACTCAAAAGTTCTTCTTTGTATTTTCCAGGCAAGACAATTTTTTGAGAAGTTATCGCTTTTTTATCTTTTATACCCGCATAACTTATATTTTTACTGTCAATATTAAGTTTGAATGCAATATCATGAACAACTTCCAAGGTAGACATTCCACACTTCACAAGGGTTGCTCCCACATACCTCCCGTTTCCGTTTTTTTCTATTCCATCCTTACTTACAGAGTGCAAGATATTATCAACATCAATTTCCTCCACAATAAAATCTTGTGGAAACATCTTTAAAAACACTTCTGGGAAATTTTCTTTTCCACCAATATTGATTCCAAACTTTTTAAGAAGAGAATCATCCTCGATAACAGTTTTGAAAGTAAATTTTTCTGGAAACCGCTCTTTTAGTGAATTAATTAAATTTGTTTCTTCTATAGATGACATTTGTGATTTATTGTAGCATACAAAATGAAGCCCCTCGCAGCAAGCTGACGAGGTATCTTCATTTTTGAGACCCTCTCGGTTCTCAACGACTTCGTCTGCTCTCCTCTACAGGGAAAACTAGAGTTTTCCCCGACCCCCTTTCCACTCACCACATTCATCCACAAACTAAGCTGCGGGGATTAATGCGGTTCGATACAAAACTTGAAATTTCCCATAAATCTTACTTTATACTTTTTACTTTATACTTTATACTGAAGCCGTGCCTTCAACAAAATTCAAAAGAAACATAGAAAACTTTACCTGCGAACATTGCGGTGCTGAGGTTGTTGGCAATGGCTACACAAATCATTGTCCAAAATGCTTATGGTCTAAACATGTTGATATTCACCCTGGGGATAGGGAAGCGGAGTGTAAGGGGATGATGAGGCCGACAGGAATTGAAGGCAAGGAAGGTGAATGGGTGATTGTGCATACATGTGAGAAATGTGGGCTAGAAAAGAGGAATAAAGTGGGGAAGGAGGACGAGATGGGGAGTGTTTTTGCAGTGGCAAAAGAAAAGATTTAGGATTTATGATTTAAGATTTAAGAATGGGAAGAATACACAAATCAAAAACGTGCCTTTTAGGCACGTTTTTGATTATTCTTGAATCATAAATCTTACATCTTAAATCTGTTCTAAATTATTCGAAAAAAGGTCGGGTCTTTTTGGATATTTAAGGCCCGACCTTGAGGAGAATAATTTAGAATGGATTCTTCGCTCCACGAACTTCAAAATGCAAGTGTGGACCTGTTGATCGTCCAGTATTTCCCATTCCGCCAATTTTTTGTCCCTGAGAAACCACTTGTCCTCTTTCAACAGAGACGCTATTTAAGTGAGCATAAACTGTTTGTGTACCATTTGGATGCGACACAATAACATAATTTCCATAACCTCCATTATAACTACCGCTCTTTGCAAGAATAACTGTTCCTTTTGCAGCAGCTAAAACTGGAGTACCAATGGCCACTCGAGCTAAGTCGATTCCGTTATGTCCATGGATTCCTTGTGACTTTTTCGCCCCAGGAAGTGGGTTTATATAATAGCCCGCATATGATGGACTATTTTTAACAGGAGTTGTTGTTTTTGTGCCTGAAGTTTTCTTTGGAGCAACAGTTTCTGGCTCGGCATCTGGAATAATGATCGTATCACCAATTTTTAAGCCCTCGTTAGCAGCAAGATCATTAAATTGCTCAATATCGGAAACATCTGCTTTATATTTCTTAGCAATTGCCGGTAATGTGTCGCCTTTTTTAACAACATATTTGATACCAGAAATTGGTAAAATAGTTAGAATATCACCTTCTTTAACAGTCCCCTTTATATCGTTTGCCCATTTAATGGTATTTGGACTAACATCATACATTTTTGCTATAGACGCCAGGGTATCTCCCTTATGAACAACATAAACTGAAATTTGATCAGAGGAAGGGGTGTCGAGAATATCAGCTACCGTCCCAATTACCCCCGTTTCACTTAGAAGAGCTTTACCATCAACAACCGAAAGGTCGTCAATTGTCGAAGTGGAAGTTGGATTTGAATTTACAGCGGCCTCAAGCAGAGGGATTTTAGACTCTGAAGAATTTTCTTGAGCCGATGCAGTGTTTGCATCACCATTAAACCAACCTGAGACAACATCAAGAAAACCTGCCCTAGCAATAAAGGGGCTAGATACCACAGATACAACCAATACAAGCTTTATGATTAAGCCTGCAATTTTTGAGATATGTATCCGACTAGAATCGGCCTCAGAAGAGGGGTCGGAATCTGTAATTTTTGTAGAAATAAGCCTATGTTTTAATACTAATGGAATTATGAATTTCTGTCATTTGTGGCTCAACTGAGCCATTTAGAGTTTCTGTATATCTATCTATACATCTACTATAGACCTTTGTGGAAGGAAGTCAAAGGGGTTATCCACAGGTTGTATAATAATGATAATTACAAAAAGAATAGTACAATAGGTACATTACCCCTCAACTTTTTATATTTTTATTATATGTCAAAAAAATCAAGCTCATTTTCTGGAGAATCGGCAACAGAAATCCCAGCCGTTGTTGAAAAACACAGAAAGAAAAAGAAGTCCAAAAAGACTACAGCTGTCGACCTAGGAGGAATAGAGGAGGCCATGAAGGCAAATTTCATAGATAAAGCAGATGAGGAAGCTGAAGCGCACATTAGGCAAGCTCTTGCTATTTCTCAAAAAGGAGTTGGTTCAAAAATAGAAGAAGAACCTCAACTCTCATCAATTCAGAAAAAAATCTTAAAGGCGAAGAAAGCAGAGCAAGAAAGAGAAAGTAGGCGTGAAGCTAAGACAAAAGAAACTGAAGATAAATCGAAGGATGATGAATATTCGC
>CAZTQI010000032.1:3972-6889 GCA_964615805.1 uncultured Candidatus Saccharibacteria bacterium
TATAACTCCACAGAAACAGCAAAAGATCTTATAAGAAAGGGTGTTGAGGAGGAGACAGAGATAAAACATCCTACAGACCAAGAAGATTCTAGTAAAAAATATATCGAAAATGGTAAAGCAAAAGCAAAAAGACTAAAACCTTTGATATCTTTTGTTAGAAATCACAGAAACTCTCTAATTAAAGAACTTGAATCAGAAACAGATGCAAACAACGCAATAATACTTGAAGGTAAAATATCAAAGGCAAATCACAAAATTGATGTCCTCGAAAAAACACGAGAAGTTTTTCTAAACCCAAACAAAGAAAACACTCTTACAGAGGAGGGGTGGGAGGAAGCTGAGGAAATAAGAAACGATGTGTTAAGTAGGATGGAATTTGAAAAAGGTATAAATGATGAAGAAGAATCTGATGAAAATCTAGTTCAAGAAGAAAAAATAAACAACGAAGGTGAAGCAGAAAAAAAAGATGAAGAGCCTACTCTAGATCCAAGTCAAGAAAGTGAAATATCCAATAATGACGAAGTGGGGAGGGTTGAGGATTTGATTCCAAACAAAAATAGTAATATTCCAAACACTTCAGTCAATAAGGAAAAGAAAGAAAGTCAGACCAAAAAGAAAAAAGAAATCTTTGATTCTAAACCCTTAAAAACTGCATACGAAAAGGCAATAGAAAGACAAGATGCGATTGATAGAGGTGATATTGTGCGAAAACCTTTTGTAATGTCAGAAAATAATAATGAAGCTATTTTATCACCCAACGATAAAGAGCTATCTCTTGAGGATAAAATTGAAAAAACCAGGAATTTTGATGAGCTTTTAGCTTTTCTTGAAACCATTGAAGGAATTGCTGGAAAAGAAAAATGGTTTTCAAAATATTCATTAATTGGAAGAATTAATCTTGTACGAGCAGGTGAGATTACTTTAGATTACATTCCAACAGAATTTCTAAAAAACAAAGTTGCAAGTTGTCTGCTAAATAACACTTCCTCGGATATAGAAACTTCCAAATCAACAAATTCAGCAAAACCTATTCAAAAAGATATTAAAGTTGAAGAAGAAAAAGGTGGTCACGAAGAAATGCCCAGTGATAAAATTTCCCCAAGTAAGACTCCGTTTAATAGAGTAAAAATACTCAGCGAAAAAGATAATGTTCCAAATGTGGACAATACCCCCACAATTGCTAAGCCAGTTGAAATTACCGAGGATTCATTGAACCCATCAAGTAGCACCGAATCGCCTAAAGAGGAAAGTGTTTTGAGAAAAGAAATTAAATATTTGTTTAGAGATGAACTAGCAAGTCAACTCAGTAAAATAAAACTCGCTCGTATTGCATACGGAAAGCAATTAAAAATTGAGACTCAACATAATCATTCACAAACGAAACGAATAGGTCTTATTGCCAAACTTATGGGCAAAAGATCCGAAAAGAAAGTTGCGGCAAATATTGTGGAGCTTCAAAAAGCTGAAGCTGAATATAAAGCAAGCATAGAAAATTATAAAGGAATTATTAATGATGAGGGTCTGAATAAAAAAGCAATTGATAAAGTAAGGGAACACAGCGATAGAGGGCTTCAAATAATTACCGAGGAAAAAGCAAAACTGTTTGAGGAAATGCAAAAAACCCTAATTGAAGAAAAAGGATTGGTTCAAAAGCTAAAAGAAGAAGGTCTTCCAGAAAATGAAAGAGGAGTTATAAACAAACTAACAAATTTGTACTCTGGCACAAGAGGGGGAAGATTAAAAATGTTAGAGCCTATTAACAAAACTAACACAGAAGACAATGCCTAATAATTCCTCACATTTAGATGTTATCTCTGATGCTTTTGGTCTTTCTAAATTACCAGAAGCCATTCGCAACTCATTGTTAGAGGAAATAGATGCCTTAGTTTTCCGTTCTGTACTTTTTCGAATAATGATAGATATGGACGAAGATGATAAAAACGAACTTGATGATGTGTTAGATAAAGCAAGCGATGATTTTGATAAGCCTTTTATGTTTCTAAAACAAAAAGTTAAAGATTTTGATCAAATAGTACTAGAAGAAGTTGATAAAATTAAAAGTGAAAATTTGTCGTTAACAGAGAGTTTTGTGTAGGAATAGAATTAAGAATTAGGAATTATGAATTAAGAATGAAATTACTAAAAATGCCGAGCTTGTAGAGCTCGGCATTTTTCAATATTATTATTACTAATCATAATTCTTAATTCTTAATTCATAATTCTTTTCTCTATGTTATAGTTATCCCGATGAAAACAAATTTAAACGAACGCCAATACGAAGCATCACTTCATAAGGACGGCCCACTTATGATTCTTGCTGGTGCTGGTGCTGGAAAAACCAAAACAATTACTTCACGAATTGCCGAGCTTGTTAAATCTGGTGTGGCTCCAGAGGCAATTTTGGCTATTACATTCACCAACAAAGCAGCAAAAGAGATGCGAGAAAGAGTTATTTCTATTCTTTCGAGCGACCCCGAGCTAAATAGGCCGGTTTCAATGCGAGAAAGGCCTTTTGTGAGTACTTTTCACTCTCTTGGTGTACATATTTTGAAAGAAAATGCTCACTTTTTAGGATTAACAAGAAATTTTACAATCTTTGATCGTGATGATTCAAAAAGAGCGGTTAAAGCGGGTATAGTTCACAACGGTCTGGACCCAAAACAATTTGAGCCGGGCAAAATTCTTTCTATTATTTCAAGAGAAAAGGGGAATGGAATGACATATCAGACATTCAAAGATAATGTTGGCAGAGATTATATGAAAAGTATTGTTGCTAATGTTTGGGAACATTATGAAAACAGATTAAAAAAAGAAAAAGCTCTCGACTTCGATGACCTTCTACTAAAAACAATGCTCTTGTTACGCGACAATGAGGCCGTACGCGAACGATATCAAAAAACATGGCAGTATGTTCATA
>CAZTQI010000033.1:0-6867 GCA_964615805.1 uncultured Candidatus Saccharibacteria bacterium
AAGAGCTTGAATCACAAATGTATGATACTCATTTTTGGGATGACAAAATTCGTGCCCAGGCAATATTGAAAGAAATTTCTGATTTAAAAGAAGAGCAGGCTGGCCATGGGAAATTTGATAAAGGAGACGCGATATTGAGTGTAATATCTGGGGCAGGAGGAATTGATTCAGAAGATTTTGCTCAAATGCTTTTTACCATGTATATAAAATATTTCGCAAGGAAAGGTTGGGGATACAAAGTAATTCATTCAAACGAAAATGATCATGGGGGCTTTAGAAATATAGTTCTAGAAGTTTCTGGAAAGAATGCATATGGAAATTTAAAAAACGAAAGTGGGGTACATCGGCTTGTGCGGATTTCTCCTTTTAATGCAAAACAACTTCGTCACACATCTTTTGCTCTTGTTGAGGTTGTTCCAAAATTTGATAAAAAAGATACTGAAATAGAAATCAAACCAGATGATATAAGAGTGGAGTTTGCTCGCTCAAGTGGACCTGGTGGGCAAAATGTAAACAAGAGAGAAACAGCTGTTCGTATTGTTCATATTGAAACAAATATTGCTGTACACTGTGAAGCTGAAAGATCACAAGCGCAAAATAAGGAAAAGGCCATGGAGATTTTGAAAGCAAAACTTTATGTACTGGAGGAAGCGAGAAAAAAGAAGGAGGCAGAAGGTTTGAGTTTTTCAAAAAATGCTGAAATTGAATGGGGAAGTCAAATTCGCTCCTACGTACTTCATCCTTACAAAATGGTAAAGGACCACAGAACCAATGTTGAGACAGCAAAAGTTGATGAGATTTTGAATGGCGAAATTGATGAATTTATAGAAGGAGAAAAAAACTTGTAGCCTGTGGATGAAAAGGTTGATAAAATATGCTACAATCAGCTGTATAAATATGATTTATTTTGATAATGTAAGTAAAATATATGATGATAGTTCGGTAGGTCTAGAGGAAGTAACGCTTAAAATTGAGCCTAATGAGTTCGTCTCAATAGTTGGCCATTCTGGAGCCGGTAAGACCACCCTTCTTAAAATGATATTAGCAGAAGAAAAGCCTACAGCTGGTACGGTGTTCTTTGAGTCAACTGATATTCATGATATTAGCCGAAAACATATGCCGGATTATCGACGCAAGATTGGTGTTATTTTTCAAGATTATCGATTATTACCAAATAAGACCGCCTACGAAAACATTGCTTTTGCAATGGAGGTTGCTGGTCGTGATGAAGAAGAGATTCAGGCAGATGTTACTCATGTTCTGGAGCTTGTTGGTCTCGGAAGGAAAATGTGGAGTTTCCCTCATCAGCTTTCCGGTGGAGAAAAACAAAGAGTCGCGATTGCTCGAGCAATTGTGAATCAACCGGATTTGATAATTGCTGATGAACCAACTGGTAACTTAGATCCAGTGAATACTTTTGAGGTGATACAATTGTTTAAAAAAATTAATGATCTGGGTACAACCGTGGTGCTTACTACACATAACAAAGGGGTGATAGATTCGCTTGGTAAAAGAGTTATTTCGATGGAAGATGGTAAAATTATAAAAGATGATAAGAAGGGTCATTATGTCTTATGATTTAACGAACGAAGTGACTATAAATCATTAGACCCCGCCCTTCTGTGGTATTTGTATTTTAGGGCGGGGTATTGAGAAAGAAATTTGTTACGGATAAGTTTAAAAGTTAAATTTAAGGAGGAATAAACCCCGCCCTTAAATACATAAAGAAGGGCGGGGTGATGATTTTTATAGTCATTCCATTCCTTAAAAATCAATCACATGATGTGGATAAATTTAAAAAGAATATTTAAAGCAGGTTTTATCTCTTTTTGCCGTAATGCATTTGTTTCGCTTTCTTCTGTGCTTATCATGGTTGTAACTCTATTTTTAATTGGATCAATTATATTTTCAAGTGCTCTACTAAAATCATCACTACAGGTTATTCGTGATAAGGTTGATGTTAATGTTTATTTTACAACTGAGGCAGAAGAGTCAGACATTTTAGTTTTGAAAAAACAAATAGAGACTTTGCCTGAGGTTTCAAAAGTGGAGTATGTTTCAAGGGAGCAAGCTCTAGAAAATTTTCGAGCACGACACGCTAATGATCAAATAACCCTGCAAGCTCTCGATGAATTAAATGATAATCCACTCGGTGCAGTTTTAAATGTTAAAGCCAAAGATACAGAACAATATGAATCTATTGCAAATTATCTAAATCAACAAAATGTCTCTCGTGGTGATGGGTCAATTATCGATAAAGTTAATTATTTTCAAAACAAGGACGCAATTGATAGGTTGAATAAACTCATTAGTTCGGGAGAAAAAGTTGGGCTTATTCTTGCTATTATATTTGCTTTAATTTCTATCCTTATCACATTTAATACTATACGCTTAGCAATATTTACATCAAAAGAGGAGATCTCGGTGATGCAACTTGTGGGTGCAAACTATATGTATATAAAAGGGCCATTTATGGTGGTGGGAATTCTTTATGGATTTACAGCAGGTATTTTGACTTTGATTTTGTTTTACCCTCTTACATTCTGGATGAATAAATATACAGAAACCTTCTTTGCAGGAAATGGAATCTTTACTTACTATATCCATAATTTTGGTCAGTTATTCCTTATTATCATGCTTTCTGGTATTGCTATCGGAACTATTTCGAGCTACCTTGCAGTTAGGAGGTATTTAAATAAATAAGTCAAAGGTTAAAAGGTAAAAGTCAAAAGTGTAAGTAAAAATTTAAAACTTAAGGACTTTGCCCTTGGTAAAGTCCTTACTTAATAGGTTTTAAGTTTAAATTTTGACCTTTGACTTTTTACTTTATACAGGTCTATAATGTATGGTAATGGCAACAAAAAAATCTCATAAGTATATCTTTGTTATTGGAGGTGTGATGTCTGGGGTTGGAAAAGGCATCACCACTTCATCGCTCGGCACTATACTTGAAGCGAAAGGTCACAAGGTAAACATAGTAAAAGTTGACCCATATTTAAACGTCGACGCAGGCACAATGAACCCCACCGAACATGGTGAGGTTTTCGTTATGGATTGCGGATTAGAGACGGATCAGGATATGGGAAATTACGAGAGGTTTTTAAATAGGGATTTGAAGAGAGAGGATTATATGACTTCCGGTATGATTTATAAATATGTGATCGATAAAGAGCGCGCTCTTGGTTTTAAAGGGAAGTGTATTGATGCGGATAATATTCGCGATGAAATTGTCCATAGAATTGAAGAGTCTGGAAAAGTAAATAAATCTGGAATTACAGTCGTGGAGATTGGAGGTACTGTTGGTGACTATCAAAACATAATGTTCATAGAGGCGGCACGCGTTCTCAAGCTTCGACATCCGAAAGATGTTTTGTTTATCATGGTCTCATATATGCCAATACCACATAAGCTTGGTGAGATGAAAAGTAAACCTACTCAGAATGCAGTTCGGCAACTTAGCTCATATGGAGTTAACGCAGATTTTATTATTGCCCGAAGCGAAGTTCCTTTGGATGAGAAGAGAAAAGAAAAAATTTCCTTTGCTTGTAGTATTCCAAAAGAGAATGTTATATCTGCACCCGATATCGACAGTATTTATGATGTGCCTTTAAATTTTGAAAAGGACAAACTTGGAGAGATGGTGGTGAAAGCACTTGGAATGAAAAATGGAAAAATTGATATGTCGCCTTGGAAATCATTTGTAAGTAAAGTGAAGGGTGCAAAGAAAGAGGTGAATATTGCAATCGTAGGAAAATATTTTGACTCAGGAGATTTTGTATTTTCAGATGCTTATGTTTCTGTGATTGAAGCTATAAAGTTTTCTGCATATCATCTAGGTGTGAAGCCAAAACTTTCTTGGCTGAATGCAAAGGATTTCGAAAGAGACGAGAAGAAAATTAAGGAGCTAGGAAAATACGATGGAATAATTGTACCGGGGGGTTTTGGAGAATCTGGAATTGAAGGGAAGTTAAAAGTGATTGAATATGCCCGCACCAACAAAATTCCATACTTTGGACTCTGCTACGGCATGCAACTCATGGTCATAGAATATGCCAGAAACGTCCTTAATTGGAAGGATGCAAACACATCTGAAATCAACCCAAAATCGACTCATTTGGTGGTAGATATTATGCCAGAACAGAAGAAAAAGCTCGCCCTGGGGCATTATGGAGCTTCCATGAGGCTCGGGGCGTATGAGGCGCTACTTAAGTCAAATACAATAGCTGGGCTCGCCTACGGGCAAAAAAGCATTAGTGAGCGCCATCGCCATCGATATGAGGTAAGTCCGGAATATGTTAAAGAAATAGAAAATGCTGGTCTTGTTTTTTCTGGTACCTCACCAAACGGAGAATTGATGGAGATAGCCGAGCTTCCAAAGAGTAAACATCCTTTTTTCCTTGGTACACAATTTCACCCTGAGTTTAAGGCAAGGCCGTTGTCGCCACATCCATTATTTACGGAATTTATTAGGGTGGCGATGAAAAATAGAATTAAGAATTAGGAATTAAGAATTAAGAATTAAGAATTAAGAATTAAGAATTAAGAATTAAGAATTAAGAATGAATGCAAATTCGTAACAAAATTCAGAATATCAACATTTTCTGTCATTCTCGTGTAGACGGGTTGAGTCTGATGGGTATCAGACTCAAAGACGGAGGCTGACGAGCCGAGTCGGGTTCGCGTGATTTTTCACCAGAAAAATACATGTGAATCCAAGCTTGTATTTAATTCTTCCAATATCCCTAATTTCCTGTAAAATAGTAAATATGAAATTTCAAGAAACCCCCCAAACCCCAGAAATACCAAAATTGATTAAATTATCACAAGAAGATATTGCTAAAATCAAGCAAATCACTACTGGAGTAGATGTCATACCAGACGAAGTTAAAGAAAGAGCATCTTCTGACATTATTGAATCTCTAGGCGGAAACCACCCATTAAACAAAATTTGGAGAAATGAACAAGGGAATATAACAGGATACCTTGCATTTGAAGATTTTGCTCCAGGGGAGGCTTATGCTAAATATTTTGCAACAGATGGTACAACATCTGAAAATCCTTTCTCTATGATTCCAGATTTAGTCGAACAAGCAAAAGATTTGGGGTATAAGAAGATTCATTTTCATGGGTGGAATACAAGACTAAATAAAGTCCTTGAACATTTTGGTTTTATTAGAACTCATACAGAAAAATGGGGGCAGTATAGTGCAGATCACTTTGAATTAAGGCTAGTTGAAGAAAAAAATCAAGAGTTAGAAGAAAAGACCAGAGACGCCTTTGAACATAAATATAAACTGCACCTAATTAAAGAAACAGAACAGACTATCAAGACTTTAAAAGGAGATCAACAAAAACTATTAGAGCAATCAGAACAGGAATTCACTAAAAAACTTGAACAGGAAGATAGTTTTGAGCTAACAGACATTCGAAAAATTATACTCAAGCTCAAACTTGCTCGATATATACAAAGACATAATTCAATAGATTCAAACACTCTCTTTGATGCGATAATTGAAACTCCAAAATTCCTAGATAAATATAAAGGTGGATTTGACCGACTTCTAGAGCTTCACGAACAAAAAACTCTTGAAAAGATTGCAGAAATGCGTAAAAGAAAGGCTGAACAGAAAGGTAATGAAGGTTTTAATCCATACGAAGCCCTTTTCCAAACAGATTCGGGAAAGTACTATATGGCAAGACTTTTAAACATGCCACACCTCGAAGAAGAATCTCAATATATGAAGCATTGTGTAGGAACAAGTGATTCGTATATAAACAAGTTAAAAAAAGGAGACATTGAAATACTTTCATTTAGAAATACTCCACAAATCAATTCACAAACTCAGAAATTGGAGGTTGATAAACCTTTAATTACTATTGAATATAATGTACGAACAAAAACAATTCAACAAATTAAAAAATATGATGATGAGTACATAAAGGAAAGTGATCCATATTTTCAGGATTTTATTGAAGCTCTTAAGAAATTAAAAGAAACACAGCACGGTACTGGTGAAAAAAGAGATTTCAAAGAAATATCAAATAGTGAACTTGGAAATATTAAGGTCAAGGATTATCATTTGTTCACCGAAAAAGGTGAGATTAATTTCAAGGATTTTGACCCAGAATCCAATCTGTTTGTTCTCAAGATGGGTAAGATGGATATAACAAAAGAGACCGTTAAAGAGGATGCGGTTAAGATATTTAGAATTGTGGAAGGAATACAATTAAAACCTGAAGAGTTTGCATATAATGCAAGTGAAGTAAACGAAAACACAAAAGCTTACATCGGAGAACTTTACCCAAACATCTTCAAGGAACTTCCAGAAAATATTGAACACATATACACCGAATTCCCAGAAGGAAAGGCGATGATAAAAGAAATACAAATTCCTGAACAATATAAAACAGGAGGTCAACACGAACAAGATTTAGAAAGTCTCGGTATTCAGAGATCACAATGGGGGCAAGATGTCCTCAAAGGGGCTAACTTAAAAGAAGGTTTGGGAAAGAAATATAAAATTGTAATTGTTTCAAACAAATCCCTTGGATTTCCAAATGGGGCAGAAAGACAACAATCTCAAAACAAAGCTAAAGAATTAGGAATTGCAAAAGAGCTACTTCCTGCAAATGTCGGTATTGAACTTCGAAAGCAATATTTGAACCAGCCTTTAAATGAATATATCTTAGTTGATATGGAAGCTATTCCCGACCGCGATGGCGACCCGTATGTGTTCTTCGTTTCTCACAATTCCGATGGCTTGTGGCTGCTTGCCTACTATGGCAGGGCAGACTACAGGGACCATGGCGACATTCGGTGGGTTTTCCTCGCAAGTTAGCGCTTAGATTTTAGTCACTTAGAACTAG
>CAZTQI010000034.1:0-4814 GCA_964615805.1 uncultured Candidatus Saccharibacteria bacterium
GGCAAATGAAGTGAATGTGATCGGCACAGGTCTTGGACTTTTCGTTGCTAAAGAAGTGATTAAAGCTCACGAAGGTGGAAAGGTTTGGGCCGAGTCCGAAGGACTAGGGAAAGGCTCGAGATTTGTAGTGGAGCTTAAAGCGTTGTAGGACGAGGATACGTCCTACCGCGGACTAACGCTAACTAAACGCAGACTTACGCAGACGGAATACAGCAGAAAGCTGGAAAGGTTCTTGTGTCCAAGGTGTTGTAGATGGAAATACAAAAAATACTTGACTTAAAGATAATCTTAAGATAATCTTAGTATATGAGAACAAATATCATCGGTCTTAAAGACCTAAGAGAAAACACAGAGGATTATATCTCCAAAGTTAGTAAAGGGGGGTCTTTTGTTGTAGTACGTCGTTCTAAGCCTATTTTTAAGATAACACCAGTGGACGAATGGGGAGACGAGGGTAAATGGGAAACTGTTATTGATTTTACTAAAATTAAAAAAAGGGGTGTTTCTGCTGACGAGCTTTTGAAATATATATAGTAATTATGAACAAGATTGAAAAGTTTCTTTCGAAACTTTCGGTTGATGAAAGAAATAAAATTAAAGTAGTTTTGGGCAAAATAAAAGCGCTAGATTTTAAGACTTTAGATATTAAGAAACTAAAAGGCGAGGTAGATTTGTATAGGGTTAGAGTTGGATCAATTGGAATAATATTTACTATTCATAATGAGAGTGTGTTTTTTCATACTGTAGAAAGACGAAGTGATAACACTTATTAGTTAAGGATAAATATAATGGAAAAAATAAAAGACTATTCATTTGGAATTATTCCAATTTACAGAAAGGAAAAGGAAGAATACCGGTTTTTAATGATTGAAGGTGTGAAAGGAAAGGCGTGGGGCTTTCCAAAAGGACATAAGGAAGGAGAAGAGGAAGAAATTGAAACGGTTACAAGAGAGTTGTTTGAGGAGACGGGAATAAGTGAAATTCAATTAATTGAAAATTTAAAATATACTGAGAATTATGATACTTTTAGAAAAGGTATTCCTGTTAACAAAACAGTAGTATTTTATGCTGGTTTTGTTAAAGACGATAACGTTACCGTCCAACAAGAAGAAATATCAAATTATAAGTGGGCAACCTATGAGGAGGCTTTAAATATTTTTTTTCATGAGAATCCAAAGAGAATACTTACGGAACTAATAAATGACTTGAAAAAAAAGAAATGTGATTAACCTGGATTCTCGTATTCACGAGAATGACAATACTGATGCGAGACTGGATTCACATATATTTTTCTGGTGAAAAATTATGCGAACCTGACTCGGCTCGTCAGCCTCCGTCTTTGAGTCTGATACCCATCAGACTCAACCTGCCTCCGCAGGAATGACAATGCGGGGTTTGGAATGACAGAACTGTTGTAATTTGGTAATATATTGTAATGAATCCCGTTAAAAATTCTAGTGTTATGGACGGGAAAGTGGCGTAAATAATAGATTTGTCGAACAAATATTGATTAACTAATAATAAAAATGGAAATGTAATCATTTCCTATTTCTAACGGGATGAATAAAATTTTACTTTCTGGAATAAAGCCTACGGGCCGACCGCATATCGGTAATTATTTTGGTGCAATGAAGCAGTTTGTTGATTTGCAGGATCAATATGAATCGAGGGTTTTTATTGCAGATTTACACGCATTGACCTCTACGGCATTAATTCCTTCTGGGCAAGCAGACTCAAAACAACTTCGAGAAGACATTATTGGCATAGCGCTAGATTATTTAGCTATCGGCCTTGATCCAAAAAAGTGCACAATCTTTAAACAATCTGATGTTCCGCAAGTTACAGAACTATGTTGGTACTTTGACTGTATTACAACAATGCCATATCTGATGCGAGCTCACTCATTTAAGGATGCAGAAGCAAAGAATAAGGATATAAGTGCTGGAACATTTAACTATCCAATGCTCATGGCGGCAGATATTATAATTCAAGATGCAAATATTGTGCCTGTGGGTCAAGATAAAAAACAACACGTTGAATTTGCAAGAGATACTGTCGAAAAGTTTAATCGAATCTTTGGAGAAACTTTCGTAATGCCAGAACCACTAATTTTGGATAATGTGGCTGTTGTCCTAGGAACAGACGGACAAAAAATGAGCAAAAGTTATAACAATACAATTCCGCTTTTTGCAACAGATGAGGAAATACAAAAAGCTGTAATGAGTATTGTGACAGATTCAAGTGGTGGTATTCCAAAAAATGTTTATGCTATTCATTCACTTTTCCGAACACAGGATGAGCTTGATCAGATTTATTCTGAAAATGAGGGTAGATATAAAGTTCTCAAGGACTTGTTGATTGAGGATATAAAAAATTTTATTCGACCACTTCGTGAAAAAAGAGCAGAGCTTGAAAAGAATCTCCCTGAAGTTTTGAAAATGTTAAAAGAGAACGGCGAAAAAATACGAGCTATCGCAGAAGAAAAAATGAAAGAGGTGAGAGAAAAGGTGGGAGTGAGCCTTTACTAAGTAAAAGTGCATCCCAAACAATAGCAATAAGCTGGGACATGCAAGTCAAAACTTATAAGTTAAAGTAAAAATTCAAAACTTTTGAAATTGTATTGCTGACAGAGAGTTGATTATTATTAATTTTACATTTTTAATTTTAAATTCGAAGCGTGGAAAATTCAAAAAAACCGAATACAATTTATCCCAAAGTAACATTTCTTGAAACGATGGGCTATATTTGGAGAGGTGTGGGCAAAAATAAAGGCCTACTTTTTGTTACTGTCATATTATTAGGAGCGGGAAGTGCTATCGGTGTTATTACACCTATATACTACAAAAGGTTTTTTGATATTCTGTCTTCAGGAGGCGAAAAGGCCGTTCTAGTGCCATCATTGATACATCAAATTACTATAATTCTAGTTATTCAAGCAGTAGCATGGGTATTTTGGAGAATTGGTTCTTTGTCAAATGTTTCTTTTCAAGCAAACACAATGGCAAACTTGCGAAGACAAGCCTATGGAATTCTAATGAAACACTCATATGGTTTCTTCACAAATAACTTTACCGGTTCTCTTGTACAGAGAGTGGGAAGATATGCGAGAGCTTTTGAAAAGCTTTCAGATAGATTTACTTGGGATGTGGTCCCGCTTACGGTGCGTCTAGCAGGTATCTTTATTGTTACATATACAATTAATCCAAAACTCACAGCAATTATTTTTGCTTGGACATTTACATATATGCTTGTCAGTTATTTATATTCAAATTGGAGACTGAAATATGATATCCAAATGGCTGAAGCAGATTCTCATACAACAGCTGTGCTTGCTGACACTATTACAAATCAAAATAATATTGAGTTATTTAGTCGTTATCCTGACGAGGTTAAGAATTTTGGAAACGTTACTGAAGATCAAAGAAAAATAACTGTAAAAGGCTGGAACATTCACATGGGGTTGGATGCTATTCAAGCTTTCTTCGCTTTTGTCATTGAATTTGCCATATTTTATTTTGCTATTGTTTATTGGGAAATGGGTTTCTTGACTGTTGGATCATTTGTTCTTATCCAGCTATATATAGTTGGGCTTAGTGGACAGCTTTGGAATTTTGCTAGAATCGTTCGTGATTTTTACCAAGGCTATGCGGATTCAAAAGAGATGATTGAAATAATGCAACTGCCTTATGAGATTAAGGATGCTCCAACAGCAAAAAATGTGAATGTGACCGAAGGAAAAATTACTTTTGAAAATGTTAGTTATGCTTTCAATGAAACTAGAAGTGTTTTAGATAATCTCAATGTGGAAATAAAGGCAGGAGAGAAAGTTGCGCTTGTAGGAGCTTCTGGTGCAGGAAAAACAACTTTCATAAGATTGATTTTGAGATTCTATGATGTCACAAGTGGTCATATTAAAATTGATGGAAATAATATTCAACACATTACACTTGAGAGTCTGAGAAATAATATTAGCTTGGTTCCACAAGATCCATTATTATTTCATAGGACGATTAAAGAAAACATCCGCTACGGAAAACCGAATGCTACAGATGCAGAAGTGGAGCAGGCTGCAAAACTTGCACACTGTGCAGAGTTTATTGATGCACTGCCTATGAGATATGATACTTATGTAGGTGAGAGAGGTATAAAACTTTCGGGAGGTGAACGGCAGAGAGTAGCTATTGCTCGTGCGATATTAAAAAATGCTCCAATACTTATTTTAGATGAAGCAACCTCAAGTTTGGATTCACATTCAGAATCTTTGATTCAAGATGCACTTGATACATTAATGAAAGGTAAGACGACAATCGTGATTGCCCACAGGCTTTCAACTATTCGAAAAATGGACAGGATAATTGTGATGGAATGTGGCACCGTGCTTGAAGATGGCTCACATGAAAATTTGATTCGAAGAGAAGGAAGTTTGTACAGAAAATTATGGAACCTTCAGGCTGGTGGGTTTATAAAGTGACACAAAATAAGAAGTGTAATCACGACTATATTTTGTGTCATCCTCGAAGCTCGACTGACAAGGAGAGCTATCGGGGATCCAGGGTTTTGGATCGTATTTGTAGAATAAACTTGCTAATTATTAAGTTTATAGTACTATTTTCGTGGATTTGTATCAGCTTTAGGCTGAGTCCAAAACTTAACCCTACTTGTTTATGAAAAGTTTAGAAGGTTTGACTGTTGTTTATCCAGACGGTGAAAGTATCAATTACAAGGATTTTGTGTCTGATCCATTCATTCTTGGCCTAGTCACTTGCTTAGGACCAGAGGAAAGTGGAACGACTTGGCGCCTCACTCCTTTGCCA
>CAZTQI010000034.1:4824-6857 GCA_964615805.1 uncultured Candidatus Saccharibacteria bacterium
TAAAATCATTCACACTCTTTCGCTAATTGGCGACTTTGTCAGTGGACAAGAGAATGAACAAGGACATATATTGCAAGGCAGTTCAACGAAGCGCTGGAGGTTTGTTCATGTTGGAACAAGTGTTTTATTTGCTCTTGGAATTCAGGATCTGGTTGTTGTTTGGGACACTGGTGATTCTGAAAATGTCCTTGAGGGTGGATACACAAGTATTTTTTCAGTATTGCTTTCTGATGTCGAAGAAGAAAAAGGACTATTGACCTACGACACTGTGTCATTTTCTTCTGTCGCACTAGGAAACTATCAACAGAATCTTGGAATAACCCCAGCAGAAGTTCCACGCGGTCCGCACGTTAGACATATAAATAACATGCGAACTATTTATGATGAAGAGTGCGAAGAACTTACCGATCGTGGAGTGTGTGTTGCCTATGTGCCAGATCCAACATGCAGTTTAGCCCATCATTTTTATGGGAATCATCTTAAGGATGTTTTGTAATTGCCAACCACTCAAAAGCTCGAGGTTAATCCCCGAGTTTTTTATTTGCAAAGATTTTTGGGTGTGTTAATCTTATATCTAAGAGCTTCGACGCTGATAACACAGCTGAGCTTGGGGAAGAAAGCTAGCCCGGAAGGGCCTTGTGGGCCTCTAGAATGGCTCAGGCAAGTAGAACCCCACGGGTAGCCCGTAATAGCTTAAATTAAGTATAAAACAGGGTGGCACCGCGAAAAAATCGCCCCTGCGGATTTGTTATTTAACGAATTCGGAGGGGCTATTTTAGTAGAAAGTTGAAGGTTTAAAGTGTAAGGTTTATAAGGTAACAAGTAAGAATTTATAATTTTTAATTTTGTAAATAATGATTTAAACAGGAAACAAACCTGGATCCCCGCATTCGCGAGGATGACACAAAATATAGTCGTGATTACACTTCTTATTTTGAGTCAATTGATTCATTAGAACATTAAGAAATTATTTGAAAATTTGTGCTTAAAAATTTAAAAATTTATGAACATGATTAGGACTTATATAAAAGACTTAGGAAAAAGTGAGGGGCAGGAGGTGATAATTAAAGGTTGGGTGGATGTTCGTCGAGACCAGGGTAAGCTTGTATTTTTCGATTTTCGAGATATGAGCGGAAAGGTACAAGGTGTGATTTTGCCAAATCAAACAGAGGCTCACGAAACAGCAAAGCCTGTGCGACCAGAGTGGGTTTTGGAGGTGCGTGGAAAAGTAAATAAGCGGCCAGAAAAAAATATTCAAATAGATAAGCAAAATGGTGATATTGAATTGGAGATTTTAGGAATTAAGGTTCTTAACAGCGCGGAAACTCCACCCTTCGATCTTTCTTCTGATGGTAAAGAAATCAATGAAGAAATACGTTTGAAATATCGCTATTTAGATTTGCGAAGAGAAAGACTTCAGAAAAATATTCGAAATAGAGATAAGATAATTTCCTTTTTCCGTGAGTATATGCACAACAATGATTTTGTGGAAATTGAAACACCTATTCTTATGAAGGGGACTCCGGAAGGATCCAGAGAATATCTTGTGCCTTCAAGATTGGATAAGGGTAAATTTTACGCACTACCACAATCGCCTCAACAGTTTAAGCAGTTATGTATGGTCGCTGGTTTCGAAAAATATTTTCAAATCGCAAGATGTATGAGGGATGAGGATTTGCGTGGAGATAGACAGCCAGAATTCACACAACTCGACTATGAAATGTCATTTGTGACTCAAGAAGAAATTTTGAGTTTTACAGAAAAAATGTTTATCGAATTAGTTCAAAAGCTTTATCCTGAAAAGGAATTTTCACAAGTTCCATTTCCACGAATGACTTATAATAAAAAAAAAGAAAAATATGGAACGGATAAACCAGATTTAAGAAAGGACAAGAATAATCCGAACGAATTAGCTTTTGCGTGGCTTGTTGATTTCCCAATGTTTGAAAAGGGTGAAGATGGATCATTGCAGGCTGTACATCATCCATTCTGTTCAGTAAAAGATGAAGACCTTGATAAATTTATGAAAGAAG
>CAZTQI010000035.1:0-4972 GCA_964615805.1 uncultured Candidatus Saccharibacteria bacterium
AACCGCTTACCTCCTCATTGCAAATGAGGCGCTCTACCAGATGAGCTAAAGGCCCAGTGTTGTGTATTTTGCTGTTGACGTACAATTTAATGTTTTAATATATTTGGCGCACATTTGGCAAATGAGGCTTTTCTCTACCAGCTGGTCACTCATAAAATTCTGCTGAATTTTTGTGCGACCCCGGCTCGGACCGTCGTCCTCCGCCCTTGCGAAGGCTTACTCACGCTTTCTCACTAAAGGCCCTTGTATATTTAGAAGCTATTTTATCCTATTTTACATTTTATGCAAGCTTTAGTCTTCTCTAATGCACAATTCCTTCTGTTCCCGACAGATGTCTGACCTCTAATGATATGACATTGACAGTCATAAATATTGAGCTATTCTTGAGTCAGAAAGGAGTTTAATAACCAATATGAAAAAGAATGTTGTTTTCTACTTATGTGAAAAGGACATGTTCCCAAATTTAGTAGCCTTGAATCATCGACTCAACGCGGTCTTCAATGGCGAAAGTATGCCTGTGATGGTTGAGTTGGAAATTGAACCTAACTTTCCCTACACAATCATTGCATTCTGCTCAGAAGTAATTGAAGAAAAGCTTCTCGAGTTCAAGTATAAAAAGCATATCAACGATGACGGTTTCTTCTGGATGGATATTTCCTCGAATGATACGCCTCGTTTGATGACATACGAAATCGACTGAGCCCATGTTTCTCAAACCTCCAATCTGTTGGAGGTTTTTTAAAATATGTTAATGTGTTATAGGTTGAATGCAACTTTGCCTTGCAGGCTAGGATGACATGGGTCCGAATCCCTTGTTTGCAAACTACCAGACCCTTCCTGTATTCAGCAGGAAGGGTCTTATTCAAAATATGCCTTAAATACAGGGTAAATTTGAAGCACTTCTAGAAAAGCTTGACAAAAAGCAGGGTTATGCTACAATATGTAAGAAAGAAGGATTTAGTATGCAAGTGCTATTGACTTCGATGTACAAATACCAGCCCTAAACAACCAACCAATCAATCAAGTGAGATAACTAAAGTAGCGCTAGCAAGTCTAAAGCGTGAGCATCAAATACTTGTAAGGAGACAACCTTAGATAACCGAGTGGAGAATACCACCGTTAGCGTACGCCCGCACAAACAAAAAGGGACCATCTGAACTTCAGGTGGTCCCAATTGCTATGTCTAAATCTACCCATTGAGATATTTGACATTATGAATTAGTATGATACAATATGTTGCGGTAAATGTACCAACAAAATCAACAAGTAATTAACTCAACAAAGGAGGACATGTGAATGCAATATTCGGAACAATAGTGAAATATTTTCCAATGAAAGGATTCGGATTCATTATGCCAGATCCAGCAATGGCGGCATTTTTTGAAGAAGGTCAAATTCGGATGGTGTTTTTTCACCGCAACAATGAAGGGCGTGCCTTTCCTACTTTTCGTACCGTGAGTCTTATCAGCACTCCATTCACGTCCCAACGACAGGTCAGGGTAGGTGATCGTATGGTCTTTTATATGATAAAGAAAGAAAAGGGGCCGGCGACAATTTACTGGACATGGGAACAATATTGGATGCTTGCGGTTCAGGAAAAATGTAGGCTGTACCAAGAGGAACAACGCAATCGTCGGCAACGTGAGGCAAGGGAAAGACAAGCCCAACAAAATCAACAACGGTCTCGCACCAATAACCACAGCTACAGTGGAAACCCTTTTGAAGACTTCGAGGACTTTTACAGGCGGTTCTATGGTAGTCGTGGACCGCAGGCTCGACGTACGACTAGTAATACAATTCTAGATTGGCGTACTGTCCTCGGTATTCCTAATGGAGTTTCAGTAACAAAGGACATGATCAGAAGTTACTTTCGCAAAAAGGCAAAGGAGTGCCATCCTGACGCTGGAGGTAGTCATGAAGCAATGGTGAGGTTGAACCACGCGAAGGAGACAGCAATGGCCTATGCAGTGGCCTAATCAAACAAACCACAAGCCACTTTCAAGGTAAAACTTGAAAGTGGATTTTTTATGTATATAAATCAAAATAAAATACTTAAACAGGATTGATTGTGGATGTTGCTATATGATAATTATATTATTTCATTTTAAAATATATTTGTTATATAATGAAAGCATAAGGATCGATTAGATTTATTAATTAATTTTATCCTTCAAAATTTTTACAATTACTCCTCTTGAGTACAATCGGAGCGGAGTACATGATTGTAAAAACTTATAAGGACAAGAATATTATGGCAAAAGGAAGTACACACCCAAAAAAGGATACCAAAAAGAAGAAGAAGGTAGTAGCAAAATAGCTCACAAAAATTCTCGCATTTAGCGAGAATTTTTTGTTTTCTTGTCATTCCCGTGAAGACGGGAATCCAGTCTGCAGAATTTAATTCATGGATTCCCGCCGTACCGGCGCAGTACACCTTTTGGATAAAACTTTCATAAAATCAGTTTTATCTCAAAAGGTCTTTCATTCTGGTACTCACCAGAATTTCAACCTACGCGGGAATGACAGAGGGAAGGGTATTCTATCCTTTGATTGCCTGTACAATCAAATGCTCCAAAAACTCTTTCATGTTTGAACCAACAGCATCTAAAGCTTTTGGTAGAAGAGAAGCCTCTGTTAATCCTGGTAGTGTGTTTATTTCCAAAATATAAATACCGCGTGTTGGGTGGACAATAAAGTCTGAACGAGAATAATGTCGTGCGCCAATTGCAACATGTGCGTTCATTGCGCTTTGCATGATTGCATCTTTCTCAATTTGTGAAAAATTCCCCGGACATCTCTCTTCAATTTTTCCAGAATATTTCATTTCATTATCAAAAGCTAAATCTGTATGTTTCATAATTTCAATTGGAGGAAAAGCATAATGCTTTTCTCCGCGAAAATTTTCTGCTACTACACAAGTTGCCTCCTTGCCTTTTATAAATTCCTCGACTAATGCAGAATCACAATATGAAAAAACAGAGACAAGTGCTTGTTCTAAACTTTCTAAATCCCGAGCAACAGAAACACCTACCGACGAACCAGAAGAAACAGGCTTAATGATTACGGGAAAACTAAATGATTTAAAAATATCCATTGCTTGAGCTGAAATGTCTGTACCGCTTGAAACTACTTTTGCGTGCGGTGTCTTTAATCCGGCTTGTTTAAATAATTCCTTTGCTCGCCATTTGTGCATACCAAGCGCAGAAGCAAGTGCCCTGGAGCCTGTGTAGGGGATTCCAACATGGTCAAGAATTTGTTGAACCTTTCCATCCTCACCATATACGCCGTGTAAAGCATTGACAACAACATCAACCGCTCTCAAAGCATGAGCTGGCTCAACTTTTAAACCTTGTACGTGCCAATCGGCATTTTTATCAATTACAATATCAATGATTGAATGATGAGGAAATAGAGTACGTATTACATTGGCACCACTTTTTAATGAAACATCACTTTCATCACTTGGTCCGCCACGAAGAATTGCTATACGATACTTTTGCATTTAGTAATTATAACATATACAGAAGTCAAAATTCAAAAATCAAAAGTCAAAATTGAAAGTAAAAAATCAAAAGTTTGATACTTAATGAATTATGAGTTAGTAATTATTACTTTTGAATTGCAATTTTGACTTTTTACTTTTGCCCTTTGACTTACTATCGTGCTATAATATTTATAACATGCGACGTGTAGCAATAGTTTCTTTTTTGTTGTTTATAACAACCCTTGTCGGGATGTTTACTTTTGCTGACGCCTTTGATGTTGTTTCCGGAAGATTTTATCAAATAGAAACTTTTGTGGAAAAAGCTAAACAAAATATTAAAAGAGCCTCACTTGCCTCGGTATATACCGCATTTAATCCTGATAAAAAATACTTAGCTGTTGTGGAGGGAATGCGAAAAGAAGAAATCGCAAATCTTTGCCAAGAAAAACTTGGTTGGGATAATATGGAGGAAAAGGCGTTTGCGGGAACACTTTCTTGTTCTGTGGAAAATAACGACGAAGGTACACTTTTACCTGGTGATTATATTGTTGATAGAAACTCGAGTCCAAGGGATATCAAACTTGAAATGAAACAGAGATTTGATGAGGCTATTAGGCATAAGGTGGAGGAACTTGGAGGAGACCCTAATGATTTTGACATTGATACAGTAATTACAATTGCTTCAATTATACAAAGAGAGGCCGGGGGACTAAGAGATATGAATCTTATTTCAGGAATAATTTGGAATCGCCTTGCTGTCGGTATGCCACTTCAAGTTGATGCAACACTTCAATATATAAAGGGTAAGGATGGGAGATGGTGGCCATACGTGCTTTCAAAGGATAAATATTTAACTTCTGCATATAATACATATCAAAATACAGGTCTACCGCCAACACCAATTTCAAATCCGGGTGAGGGAGCAATTGCTGCCGCTCTTTCGCCCGAGAAAACAGATTGTATTTTTTATCTACATGACAGATACGGAAGAATACATTGCTCAAAAGATTATGCTGGGCATAAGAAGAATATAAATAAATACCTAAAGTAATTTAAAATTTTAAATGAAAAATTTAAAATTTGGGTTGCATCAAATACAGTTGGACAATTAGTAGCTTCATACAAAAATGTACATAAAAATCACGGTCGCGATTTTTATGTACATTTTTACTAAAGACTAGTGACTAAATACTAACAACTATTCCTAAAACAAACTTTCTGCTACAGCTTTCACATCCGCGCCATCAGCTTTACCTTTCAATTCTTTCATAAGAGTACCAACAAACATACCTAATTTTGATTTATCTGTAATACCTAATTCAATCTTTTTTGCCTCAACAATTTTTCGAACATCTTCAATGCTCATCATTTGAGGAAGGTAAACCTCAAGTATTGTAAGCTCAGCTGTTTCATTATCGACAAGATCTTGTCTGTTTCCGGCTTTAAACTGCTCGATAGATTCCTTTCTTTGTTTTACAAGTCGGCGAA
>CAZTQI010000035.1:4983-6801 GCA_964615805.1 uncultured Candidatus Saccharibacteria bacterium
TCACCTAATTCATCTTGAGGCTTGTGACCCTTTGCGACTAGCTCATTTGTAAACGCAGCAGAAAGACCTCGTAAGGTATTTAACCGAACGGTATCTCTTGCAAGCATGGCCTTTTTAATTTCTTCTTTAATGTTTAGTTGTATCATACTATATTTATAGTCCATTTTTTATAATATGTCCATCTATTTCCTAGTAAATTGTCTTCGTCAAATTTTTAATTTTGTAATTTTTAATTTTATAAATAATTTCTAAATATTAAAATGGGAATTCAAAAATTGAAACATTATTTATCTCAGCTATGCAATAGGCTGAGACTTGAAAATTAAAAATTACAAAATTAAAAATTATTAATATTATTAACAAATGCGGAAAATGTTTTAAATGTATAGAAATAACAAGCCTGTTCTCACGAGTCAACTTTCTAATATTCTGTTATAATATTCATTATGACATCTATAATTATATTGAGCATATTTATTCTTATACTAGTAGCTATAAATATTGGACTTTTCTTCATGTTAAAGAAAAATGCTGAAGCCCCAAAAGACGATATTGGTCTTAAATTAATCTTGGAACAAGTAAATGAACTTTCACGAACAGTGGATTCGAAAGTTTCAGACCTAAACAAAACAGTGGATTTAAAAATGGGTGAAAGTACTCGACATATGAGTGATTCTGTAAATAGACAATTTTCAGAATCTCAAAAACTCATTCGAGAAATTACAAATGAGCTTGCCCAAGTAAAAGAAACAGGGAAGCAGGTTGTAGGCTTTGCTGACCAGCTTCAAAACCTTCAGGACATTTTAAAAAATCCAAAGCAAAGAGGGATTATTGGTGAATACTATTTGGAAACACTTTTAAAAAATGTTTTGCCACCAGGAATGTTCCAAATGCAATATGCTTTTTCAGATGGGGAAATTGTTGATGCGGCCGTCTTTGTAAAAGATAAAATAATTCCAATTGACTCGAAGTTTTCACTTGAAAATTACAATAAGCTAGTTGAGGAAAGAAATGAAACAGAGAAAGCTCGACTGGAAAAACTTTTTGTGAGTGATTTAAAAAAGAGAATTGAGGAAACCTCAAAATACATTCGACCACAAGAGGGGACGATGGATTTTGCTTTTATGTTTATTCCACATGAGGCAATTTACTATGATTTAATTGTTAATAAAATAGGGGCCTTGAAAGAAGAAACCGAGAATCTAATACAGAGAGCTGCCCAGAAGTACAAGGTTATCATTGTTTCCCCAACCTCATTCTTGGCATACCTCCAGACGGTCATGCAAGGGCTCAAGGCGCTTCAAATTGAGGAGACGGCCAAAGACATCATTAAGCGTGTTGAGGAGCTGGGGAAGCATTTAAAGGCCTACGAGGAATACCATGGGAAGCTAGGAAACGCCCTAGGAACCACGGTAAACCACTTCAATAAGGCTAGTGGGGAATTAAAGAAGGTGGACAAGGATGTTATGAGAATAACGGGGGAAACACCCGGTATCGATATCGAATTAATAGATAAACCCGATGATGGGGAATAGAGAAATAATTTTTAATTTGTAATTTTCATGTCCCAGTTTATTGCATTATCTGGGATAATTTTATAAATAATTTCCTAAAATGTAAGTTCAGAAATTTAAGCATTATTTAAAAATTAAAAATTTGTTATTAAAAATTCCATTTTTGCCATATTTTAAGCCCTTTTTTGTTAAACTTAGTATAAAAAAGTAAACTATAAAGATAAGGTTGCAAAATAGAGGCAAATAGGGTATTATATCCCCACTATGACATTCGCAGTATTTCAAACAGGAGGAAAACAATATT
>CAZTQI010000036.1:0-4632 GCA_964615805.1 uncultured Candidatus Saccharibacteria bacterium
CACAAATAGAAAAAGCACCCTTTATGGGTGCTTTTTCTATTTGTGCGGGCGGAGAAAGTGCTGGGTAGCACTTTCGTGGGGAATCGAACAGCGGAGCGGGACCCAAGCAAGCTTGCTTGGGAGTGAGCTGGTGCCCAGGAAAATTTTTGTGACGACAAAAATTTATCCGCGGGCGATCCCCCCGCCCAATCCCTCGGTGTAAATAAAAAAGCGCCAGCTATTGGCGCTTTCCTAAAAATTCATTATTTCTGGTCTCTCCAGCTGTCTCCCATATCCTGAACTCTCCTTCTTTCAATTTCATCACCTGGTGTTAAAACAGTGCCCTCGGCTACCTCAGCTCTAGGCTGTGCTTCACCTTTTTGCGTATTGCTCGAAGCTACGTTATCCATAGGATCTTTTACTTCCTCTTCCTTCTTAGGCGATCTAAACATTTCAAAAATTGACATACTTGACTTTTTTATAATTAATTGTTAAGTTGTATCTAGAACAAGAAGTTCCGATACTTTAATTGTATCATCACAAAACCAAAAAACAACAAGGAGAGAAAATGAATAAGTGTCCCGAAAATCGAATCCATTTATTTGAGCGTATCACGGCTGAGAAAGTTGACACTCTCATTGATGAGATCGGAAAGCTTATGCAGGCTGGTATTACGGAGGCTGAGCTCTTGATCAATTGCAGGGGCGGAGCAGTTTCTGCTGCTTTGAATCTCTATGATGTGATCATTGCAAGCGGTATCAAATGGAAAGGTATTGTGATTGCTGATTGTCTGTCCTCCGCTGTAACTGTGCTTCAGGCGTGTCAGGAAAGGAAAGCGTTTCCAAATGCGAGCTTCCTCATCCACAATACTTCAAGGGAATTTAAGGTGCGACTCGACAAATCTCAGTCACTTGAGTACTTCCAAGCCAGGTTGGCGGAGGATTACAAGCAAACATCGGCAATGGATAGTCGGAATGAAAAAGCTCTAACTGAGCACATTAAGCCGGCACATCTTGAGGAGTTCAAGAAGCTTTACATAAGCGGAGAGCATTTCTTTCCGGAGGAAGCTCTCGAGATTGGACTCATTGACGAAATCGTTACCAAAGCCTAACCATACGGTTAGGCTTTTTTATTACCTTCCTATTTTTTGGTTGACAGTCTAATAATAAAATGCTATAAACATAAATGGATATGAAAAAAACATTAGTTTCACCGGTGGAGTTGTTCAACAAGTCCGAAGTCTGCGCAAACCTCGAAGCCATGCGTACAAAAGGAGGCATTACTGGAGTGCTGTATCTGCAACGTCGAATGGCTTTATTGGTTGCGTTTACCAGATCTTTGCAGTGATTTACAAAACTTCTCAAATTCCTCAACTGGCTATGTAAGTTGAGGTTTTTCTTTTGCCTGGCTTTCTGCTATGATTCAACCACTATGACTCACAAATATTGTTTTTTTCAGGGTGCCATCGTTCCGTTTGATAAGGCTGGAATTGCTTTAAACGATCTTGGAGTGCTTCGTGGCTACGGAGTCTTTGATTTCTATAGAACATATAGCGGTAAGCCTTTTCATTTAAAAGAGCATTATACTCGCTTTCAAAATTCAGCAAAAAGTATTGGCCTTTCCGTACCTGTTTCATATGTTGAATTTGAAAAAATTACACTAGATCTATTGAAAAAAAATAAGATAAAAGATGCTAGCTTTCGTGCTGTACTTTTGGGTGGACCAGTACAAAATAGCTTAAGTGCTTCAAAGCCGACTTTTTATATTTTGACTGAAGAAGTGTATGAACCAACTAAGGAACAATTAGAAAAAGGGGTATCGCTCATGGTTCACGAATACTTGCGATACATTCCCGAAGCAAAATCAACAAATTATGTTGAAGCTGTGAAAATGCAGAAGGAGAGGATAAAGCAGAAAGCATATGAGATTTTGTATGTTTCTGATGGAATGGTTTTGGAATGCTCAACAAGTAATATTTTTATGATAAAAGGAAAGCATTTGATTACGCCGGATAAAAATATATTAAAAGGAATTACACGAAAAGTAATTTTAAAAATTGCAAAGAAGGATTTTGTTGTAGAAGAGAGAGGCGTTGAAATTTACGAACTCCTTTTGGCTGACGAGGTGTTTATTTCTGGAACAAACAAAAAAATTCTCCCAGTGACAAAAATTGGAAAGAAAATTATTGGAAATGGAAAAGTGGGGGAGAAGACAAGACTTTTGCAAAGATTGTGGGAGGACGCTCTTTAATACTTTTACCGACCGCTCCGTCGCCCTGCGTTTCATTACATGAACTGTCCACTCATTGGATATTTATTTCGCAAGCTCATAAATATCTCAATGAGTCTTGCGCTTGGGTCCCATCCCAAGCTCACCTCGCTTCGGCAACGCCCTAAACTTTTTGAGTACAAAAAGACCATGCTTTTCGGCTGCAAATGCTCGGTAAAAGTATTAATTCGCTTTTGCTTTGATTAATATGGAAAACAAAAAATCCACTAATCTAGTGGATTTTTTGTTTTTTCCCTCGAGAGAAAATTATTTAACTGCGTCCTTAAGCGCCTTAGCTGGTCGGAATTTTGGCACTTTCATAGCAGGAACTTTGATAGATTCGCCTGTTCGTGGGTTTCTTGCCTCACGAGCTGCTCGAGCTTTAACTGAGAAAATACCCAATCCTGCGATAGAAACCTCGTCGCCTGATTTAAGTGTCTTTACAATAGTTTCTAGAATAGTATCAACAACTTGCTCAGCCTGTACTTTAGTACCGCCAACTACGCCGTGAACTACTTCTACAATTCCTTGTTTATTCATTTTATTTACTGATGAAATTGGTAATGAAAATTCGACCGTCGATGCCCTCCGTGCGTCAACAGAGAGTGAATCGTCTAATACCATTATATTACGCCATTTTTTTGATGCAACTATTTACAGGCTTGACAATAATGTTGTGTTGTGCTATCATATACAAGGAATATTGCCTTAAATAGACATTTGATGCCCGAAATATGGCTTAAAATGGTCGTTTGAGGCGATGTTTTCTTTGACAAATCGAACCAATATGAACAAAATCACCAAACTCGAATTGGCGATGGTGGCTATTTGCCTCATCGTTTGCGGTACGGGATATGCTACTTGGCGTATTCAGACCTGTGAAGATCATCTCATCCCAAGTGCTTCGGTGCGGACGGTCGAGAAAAAACAGCGGGTTGAAAAGCCTGCTCAGACTTTGCCTGAAAAGCAAAAACTCTTCGATGTGCATGGTCACGTTGGAGCAAGACTGCTAGACGAAAAAGGTCCGGAAAAGCCGGAAAACTGAACAGAAACACAACACAACACGAAAAGAAACACAGAATGAAAACTACTCAGAATATCATCACCGCCCTTGCAATTACTTTGGCGGCCCTTGTTGGAATCACCTATGCCGCCCCCACTACAACAGGTGGTGGAGGATCAACTCCGGTTCTTGCAACTACCGTTACCACATCAGCACCACCGCCGGAATCAATGCCGATTGCCGACTTTGGTACGCTCCGCTCTTATGCAGTCGAGCAAGTAGTCGGGTGCAATGGTTCGATCTGGGGTGAAACTATGTCGTACGATTACACAGAAACGACATGTTTCAATTTTCGGCCGGAAGCAACTCCGCCGATCGACGAGATTATTTCGAGGCTTCATTTCTCGAACTACCACTTCAAGGTCACCGATAAAACCAAGCAGTTGAATGCTTGGGGCGCTCTGCACAACAGTGAGGGAATGCCTTTGTTTTACGGATTTGCCAATGACGTGACAGTTTCTGCAACAGATGAGCTGCTTTCGGATGGGATTCCACTCAAAATGAATTCCTTCATCCCAATTTACGTTGGGTCGGGAGCCTCCTCTGCGAACATCAAGCGGAATGGACAACAAGTCATGGACCTAAATGTCTGGAATGGTTATGTTTTCTATCCAGTGGCTTACACCAAGGAAGAAAATATGACTCTTGTTCTGTGGTGGAATGACAACCTAGGAACAAGGGAAATCGGCTACTCAGCAATGAGCGGATTACAGATTCCATTGTTTGATGTTTCTGGTCGGGTAGGAGCAGTTCTTCCGGACCATTGGAGCTATACAGACAAGTATATGACCGCTAGCCAAATCTTGTATGTCGGTATCAACGGCGTTGTGGGCGATGGTCATGAAACACCAATTGCCTCCATCGAAATTACTTCCTCGCGGACGGTGAAGTTCGCTTGCGCCATTGATAATTCGCAAGTCAAGGGCGGGTCGACTGAATATCCGGCTTATGGTTGGGTTTACAAAAAAGGTGATACCTTGGAAATTCCCGTCAAGCTGACCCAGAATCAGTGGTCGGAAGGAGTTGTTCTCGACAAAGGTCCATGGATCTTCCGTCCGGAGACACTACTTTATGAAGTTCCAGTGGAAATCCCGACGACTCCCGTCGGTGAAAAAGGGAATTGAAGAAAACCCCAAGTACAAAAACCAAAACCACCAGGTTGCGTTCGCGCGACCTGGTGGTATTTTTATATACTTTGAATAATTTTTAATTTCAAATTTTTAATTTTTAAATAATGTACAAATGATTCAATTTTTAAATTATAAACTAAATAACATTTTGTCATTCCCGTGAAAATGAAAATCCAAGTCTAAGTGTAGATT
>CAZTQI010000036.1:4642-5257 GCA_964615805.1 uncultured Candidatus Saccharibacteria bacterium
AAAAAACATAAAACACCCCAGCTCATATATGAGCTGGGGTGTTTTATGTTTTTTATCTCGCGTAGTCGATAATTCGTGTCTCCCTTATCGCTGTAACCTTAATTTCTCCAGGATATTTCAATTCTTGTTCGATTCGAAGTGCTACATTTCGTGCAAGCTCTTTTGTTTCAACGTCTCCCATAGCAGGAGGGTTAATAAAGATTCGAATTTCACGTCCTGCTTGAAGTGCATAAGCTTTTTCAACACCTTCAAATGAAGTTGCAATTTTTTCAAGGTCCTCAAGTCGTTTGATATAGTTTTCAACACTGTCACGTCTTGCTCCTGGCCTTGAACCTGAAATCGAGTCAGCAACTTGCACAATAATACTTTCTACAGTCTCAAAAGGATATTCTTCGTGATGAGCTTGCATTGCTTTCACAACTTCCTCGCTCACATTAAACTTCTGAAGAATTCTTCGTCCAATTTCTACATGTGAACCAGCAACTTCATGGTCGACAGCTTTTCCAATATCATGAAGAAGTGCACCGGCTTTTGTTACTTGCACATTTGCTCCCATTTCTTGGGCGATCATTCCTGCGATATGTGTCATTTCCACAGAGTGCTGAAGAACATTTT
>CAZTQI010000036.1:5267-6736 GCA_964615805.1 uncultured Candidatus Saccharibacteria bacterium
CCGTAACTTGTTCGGAAATAAAGGCGTCCTAGAATCCCAAGTAGGCGAGGATCGAGGTTGAATACTCCAACTTCATATGCAGCTTGTTCTCCTTTCTCTTTTATAATTTTATTGATTTCAAGTTTTGCTTTTTCAATCATCTCCTCAATCTTTGCTGGTTGAATTCTTCCGTCGAGAATTAAGTTTTCAAGAGCAACACGGGCAACTTGTCTTCGGATAGGGTCAAAAGAAGAAATTGTGATAGCTCCTGGAGTATCATCAACAATAAGTTCAACACCAGACATTCTTTCAAATGTTTTAATGTTTCGTCCTTCTTTTCCAATAACCTTACCTTTGATCTCGTCACTTGGAATATTTACATGAGTTGTGAATACATCTGATGAAACTGAGTTTCCGTATCTTTGAATACAAGAAGCTAAAATATCTTTTGCCTGTTTCTCAATTTTTTCTTGGCCTGTCATTTCAAGCTTTTGCATTCGAATTGAAAGATCTTCCTCTGCTTGAACTTCAATTACTTTAAAAAGCTCTTGTTTGGCTTGTTCTGTTGAAAGATGAGCAATTTTTTCAAGCTCGCTCATTTTTTGATTCTCAATTTCAGATATTTTCAAAATCTCAGCTTCAATTTCAGCATTTTTTTGCTTAATATTCTCTGCTTCATGATCAATATCTACCTGCCTTTTGTCCAAAAGAGTTTCTTTGTTGATTAATCGCTCCTCTGTCTTAAGCATTTTGTCCTCCTTTTCTTTTAATTCTTCGCGCGCGGTTTTTGCAAGCTCAATTGCATCTTTTTCTGCCTGCAGTGTTATCTTCTTTGCTTCCTCTCTTGCTCCCAAAAGCATCTCTTTGATGTCGAGCTCCATAGAACCCTTCTTTCCCAAGGAAATGATGAGGCGCAGATAATAACCAACAGCGACTCCTATAAGACTCGCCAGGGCTAAGAATATGATTACTTTTAATGTCATTTGTGTGAACGGCTGTTCACCCCTTTAATTATGTGATGTGTCTCTTATTGGGAAATGTGTGGAAAATTTGTTGAGAATGATTGTCATATAATGCCAGAAGTTGTCAGCCTTAATTTAATACCAGTAATAACCTCATAATACAATTGTCAAGGGGAAATTGCAAGGCGAAGCCTTGCATAGTTGTAAATGTTCAAGATGTTCTAGTGTTCTAGGTGTGGAATGCCGTTCCGTATCACCACTTCTGTAACCAGCCCTCTGTCATTCCCGTGAAGACGGGAATCCAGTCTCGCATCTGTACCATTAGCCTTCGAGGTTTATATAAATTTGCACTCGGACATAGAAAATGTTAATATATAGGTATAACTAAGAAAAAGACCCTTATGTATATACGTATACATCGGGGGCTTTTTCTTTATTGAATTAATAGCTGGAAAAAGAAGATTCGAAATGTTATATAAAGTACAAACCGCCACGAAGCGTGGCGGTCTGCGAATGACTTAATTATCA